>PAVX01000022.1 GCA_002713285.1 Flavobacteriales bacterium | reverse complement strand
TTTTTAGCTGTTGTTTTTTTAGCTGTTGTTTTTTTAGCTGTTGTTTTTTTAGCTGTTGTTTTTTTAGCTGTTCCTCCAATAGATATTGAATCTATTTTAATTTTAGTTAACATTTGACGATGGCCATTTTTCACTTTATAACCTTTTCTTCTATTTTTTTTAAAAACAATTACTTTATCATCTTTTGTTTGTTCTATAATGGACACACCAATCTCTGCATTATCCACGAGAGGATTTCCTATTGAAACAGATTTGTCATTTTTAATTAATGAAACAGTATTAAAAGTTAATTTATCTCCTTTTTTACCAGAGATTCTACTTATATAAAGTTCCTGGTTTTCTTCCACTTTTAATTGTCTTCCATCAATATTAAGTACAGCAATCATCGTATAAAACTATTTTTTTAGGAATGCAAATATAGTAAAACAAAATATTTATACAATAAATTTACTTATTCTAATTTTTTATAGTTCATTACTAATACACCAATCAGAATGATTAGGATACCCATTATTTCATGATTATGAATTATCTCATTATCAATAATTCCCCAAATAATTGCAAAAACAGGTATTAGATATGTGGTAGATGATCCAAAGATAGCAGAGGTCTTTTGAATCAGGTAGTTAAATAATATAATAGCAAAAGATGTACATATTATACCTAGTATTATTATATAAAGAAAAGAAAGAAGATGATTATAAACTTTATCCATTGTAATTACAAATCCATTATGGATAACATATATAATTGGTATTATAAAGGAAAAGCATGATGATATGACTGCAATATCTATCGGTTTTAATCCCTTTAATTTATCTTTTATAGTATTAATACTGATTGCATAACATATGGTAGCTACAATCACTACTATACTATATTTTGTGTTAATTATATTTAACTTAGATGGAAGTAGTAATATATAACTACCTAATAAACCAATTATAATTCCGATAATTGCTGTATAATACCATTTTTTTTGAAAAAAAATAATTCCTATAATCAATGTAAAAATAGGTGTTAATGCATTTAACATCCCTGTATTAGCAGAATCTAAATACATTTGAGCACGAGCAAATAAAATAGCAGGAATGACAGTGCCAATAATACTTACTATAAGTATCGGCAGTATATAAATTCGTTTCATTTGTCTAAAGCTCGATATTGCAAAAGGTGATAGAACAAAAAATGCAATTATTAATCGGAAAAATGCAACTTCTAAATAATTAAAAGAAACAAGACTTTTTTTCATCAAAATAAATGAAGAACCCCAAATTATTGATAAAATTAATAGTATTACCCAATTTTCTATATTACTTTTGTACATATATTATTTACATAAAAAAACAAATTTATGATTAAAAAGCTGATAAAATTATTTTTATGTTGTGCAATTAGTATATCTTTTGCACAAGATAATAAATATATAAACTTAAATATTGATGGTTTGCATTGTGCAGCTGGTTGTGCTAGATATGTTCAAACTGAATTAAATAAAAATGAGGGCATTGTAGCATTAGTTAATTTTGCTAATAAACAAGCAATTGTAGAGTATGATGCTAATGTTTATTCAGATAACAAGATTATATCTATGATTAATAGTTACCAAGGTGGTAAAAAGTACACTGCATCATTAGTAACTAACAATACTCATACATGTTCTAAAGGGGCAAATTGTTGTCAAAAAACGGGAAAGGCTAATCCATCTTGTGATAATAGTGCTAAAGGTTGTTGTTCTTCTGCTAAATGTTCTAAAAAGAAGAGTAAGAAATAAATTGAAGCAATACATTGAATTATCTACAGCTATATAATAGTCTGTGTAAAACAACTATTTTTGTTGTTTTTTTAGTTATATGTGCTGGCGGTTTTGTTCGAATGACAGGGTCTGGTATGGGTTGCCCTGACTGGCCTAAATGTTTCGGTTCCTGGATTCCACCTACAGACATATCAGATTTACCCATAAATTATAAAGAGATTTACTCAGATAGGGGATATGATACACTTGATTTCAATGCTTTTAATACTTGGACAGAATATGTGAATAGATTGTTAGGTTTAATTGCAGGTTTTTTTTGTGTTAGTTTATTATTAGTATCATGTTTTATTAGTGATAAGTTTTTAATTGCAATTAATTTACTATTAGTTTCCCTTATGGGATTTCAGGGTTGGATGGGAGCTGTGGTGGTGTATTCAGTTTTAGCACCATTTAAAATCACTATTCATATGTTAATAGCATTATTAATAGTATCAGTATTATTATTCTTAAATAGAATTACAGTAACGACCCCATTCTCAGCCTATCATGGACCTAATCGATGGATTTGGCTAGCTCTTATTATTTCCATTATTCAGATTATTATTGGTACACAGGTCAGAGAAAATGTGGATGTTTTAATGGGTAATTTAGATCGTGAATATATAATTAATGCATTACCTTTTGTTTTTGAAACTCATAGAATAGTAGCATGGTTAGTTATTGCGGTAAATATTATGCTTGTTATATATTATAGAAAATGGATATTAGTTTATTTTGAGATACGCGGAATTATATTTGCTCTTAGTTTCCTTTTGTTGACGGGATTGCTTATGACATATTATGAATTGCAAGGTTTGTTCCAGTTTGTGCATTTAATATCAGCAGTTATATTATTTATATTGCAGACTTCGATTCTGATGAAGAAGTTAAATTTTTCCACTGTAAAGTTTCCATAATACGAATAATGTCATATCGGATATAGTCTATCACGGGTTGTAAAGAGTCTGGATTAGGNTTAGATTCGAAATAGAGAGCACCTCTGATAAAATTCTTCAGACTATCAGTTACATGAAATTGAACCGAAGAAGCTACCGGCCCTTTTATATCATACATGGTGCCATATGTTTTATTTAGATGATTTAAGTAAGTTTTTTCATTAATTGCATCGGCTTTAATGGTATGTTTATAGACCATATCTCTAGACTCTTCCAATAACTCAATTAAATTATTGTCAACCTTTTTATAAGTTAGATGAATTGTCGTATTGTGTTTTTTATATTTTAAATCAAGCCAGCAATTATTTTTTTGTTCTACTGAGAAGTAATCCGAGGTTGTAAAATAAAAAGGACAGTAATTGAAACTAAATAGTGTATCTTTTTTTGGAGGTAGGTCAATTCGAAGATATCCTTTAGGTTTTGGCGTAAATCGTTGTTTACAGCTAGTAATTCCAAGAGCAATAATAATGAAATATAAATAGAAAATTCTCATATATNANCTATTGTTATTTTAATGGANACAATTCTTTTCTTATTAATTTTTTCTATAGTAAAAGTAAAATTTTCGAAATTCAATNTGTGTCCTTCTTCTGGNATTTTTTCAATTTTTTCTAATACAAATCCAGCAATGGTATCTGAATCACCTTTTGTTTGTTCAAAAAGATCGCCNTCAATATTTAGAATTCTATAAAAATCATTTAATGAAGTTTTTCCATCAAAAATATATGTATTTNCATCTATTTTAGAGTAAATAATATCTTCTTGATCAAATTCATCACTAATATCTCCTACAATCTCTTCAATAATATCTTCTAATGTGACTATCCCTGATGTTCCACCATATTCATCAACGACGACTACCAAATGCATTTTCCTTTCTTTAATNTCTTTTAATAAGTCATCAATTTTTTTGCTTTCGGGGACAAAAAATGGCTCTCTAATAGTGCTTTGCCAATCATAATTAGAAATATCAAAATAAGGTAATAAATCTTTTATATATAATATCCCTTTAATTTGGTCGATCGTTTTATTGTACACAGGGATACGTGAATAGCCAGAATTTAAAATGGTACTAATTACTTCTTCAAATGAATTATTTATATCTAATGAAACAATATCTATTCTTGCTTTCATAATTTGTTTAACATCAGTTTGTCCAAATTGAATAATTCCTTCAAAAAATTTTTTTTCCTCCTCTTTTGTGTCAGAAGTAATATGTATCGCTTTCGATAATTTTTTTGCTGACAATGAAGATTGTTTACGTACATTATCATTAATCATATTAGTAGATTTAACAAGAATACGAGATATAGGAGATAGTATTTTTTGTAAAAAAAGAAGAGGGATTGCCATTATTTCAGCTACTAATAAGGGTTTTTGATTTGCATATGTTTTAGGAATAACCTCTCCAAATAATAGAATTAAAAATGTTGTTAAGAATATTTGAAATATAAAATTNAGAATATAGCTATTGAAATGNATATAATTAGTAAAGATTAATGATGATATAATAATTATAGCAATATTAATGATGTTATTGGAAATTAAAATTGTTGCTAATAACATTTTAGGAGAATCTATAAGCTTTAGAATAATTTTATGATTTTTCAAGTTAGATTCTTTTAAATGATTCTTATTCGAAGGAGATAAGGCAAAAAATGCAATTTCAGAGCCTGAAATTAAACCGGAGCCAATTAATAATAATAGGCATGAAAAAAGGGGGGTTAAAAAATTATAACTAAAAAGATCTGGATCCAAAATAAAAAATTAAAATGGTGTTTTATTTTCTTCAAATGGTAAATTATCTATAGAGTCATTGTCTTCATTTGAGCCTCCATTTGTCATTGAATTTATATTGTTTGTAGCTGCATTTTCTTTAGCAGGTGGAGGAGTATAGCTGTTTTCAGAGTTATTTGTGTCACGCTTAGAACCTAACATTGTCATACTATCACCTTGAACATCAGTTGCATATTTTTTAACACCATTTTCATCTTCCCATGATCGTGTTTTCAATTTCCCTTCAATACATACAGAATCACCCTTTTTTAAGTATTTTTCAGCTATTTCAGCTGTTCTTCTCCAAAGTACGATATTATGCCAGTCAGTATTAGAAACGGGCTGACCTTCTCTATTTGTGTATTTTTCTGTTGTCGCTATAGAAAATTTCGCCATTTTAGTACCATCCCCCATTTCTCTTACTTCAGGGTCTGCTCCCAGATTCCCTATTAGTATTACTTTATTTAATGATCCTGCCATATTTGATATATACTTGTTATTAGGTAAATATATAAATTAAATTTTATTGTTTTAATAATTTAAATGTGCTTTGTCAAAATACTTTTGTAATGGTTTTGGAAATGGATACTTTTTCANATCTATTTTTTTAATGCGNATTCCCGTTGTAATTAATTCAANCCTATTAGTTTTAACTTGCCAAAATGAAATTATNAATTTTTGATGTGATAAAATATGAATAGTATTATAGTCATGTTGCACATCTAATATGTTAAATTGTTNCAAACAACTATTTTGACCTACTAATTTCCTATTCATGGGTATTTCAGATTCAATTAATGGCAGCTGATATAATTTGCTCCAAATATCATTAATGCCTCGTTGTTCAATTATAAAATACTCATCATCTGTAATAAAAAAATAATTAAAGTGTCGAGTTTTTAATTTTTTACTAAATTTTTTAACAGGGAGATTACATATATTGTTTAATTTGAATCCTTTACAATTATTTTTTAGTGGGCATATATTACATTTCGGATTATTTTTTTTGCAATGTGTTGACCCAAAATCCATAATAGCTTGATTATATGTGCCTGGATTTTGATCAGGAATTAATTTATCTGCAATTTTTTGAAACTTCTTTTGACCAATATGCGTGTTTATGGGCGTTTTAATATTATAAAATCGACTTAACACTCTATACACATTTCCATCTACAACGGCTCTTTTTTCATTATAGCAAATTGAACTTATTGCTGCAGCTGTATATGCTCCTATACCTTTCAGTTTAATTAATTCATTATATTCAACAGGAAACACATTATTATAATCACGTACTATTACCTTTGCTGTATGCAACATATTTAAAGCTCTTTTATAATAGCCTAATCCTTCCCAGATTTTGAGGACCTCTATTTCTGTTGCAAGAGACAGAGACTTTACATTAGGAAAGACTGTAATAAATTTATTATAATACTTGATGCCAGTTTTTATTTGAGTTTGTTGTAGAATAATTTCAGAGACCCATATTTTATATGGATCAGATGTTCCCCTCCAGGGCAATTCTCTTTTATGTTGCCCATACCATGTTAATAATTGGTTTATCAATTTTTTAATTTGGAATAATTAGTCTAAAATTTAATAAAAATATTATATTTGGTCGCAAATAATAAAAATTTATTTGCAATGATTAAAGCAGATCTAGTTTCGCAGTTATCTTTGAAAACCGGTGTTGAAAGGAAAGTTGTGCAGATTATTTTAGAGAGTTTTATGGATACAGTTAAAAATTCATTAGAAAAAGGTGAAAATGTTTATTTGAGAGAATTTGGGACGTTTGCTGTGAAAACGAAAGCTGCAAAAAAGGCTAGAAATATTGTAAAACATGAAGATGGATATATTACTACTACTATTACAGTTCCAGCACATGTAGTGCCAGCCTTTAAACCTGCAAAAAAATTTATTAATAGAGTAAAAGAAAGTAATCAAGTCTGATTATTTAGTAATTAATTTAGGAAATAAAAATCGAGCATATGCCAAGTGGTAAAAAAAGAAAACGACATAAGATGGCGACTCATAAGCGTAAGAAACGTTTGAGAAAAAATAGACATAAAAAGAAATAGTTTATAATCACTATAAATTAATTTATTTTATCGCTTAATATCTTGGTTAGTGTTTTTTATTTCTTCTAAACATTAGAGTGTGGTGAATACTGAATTAGTAATTCAATCTGCAAAGGAGAGTATAAATATTGTTATTTTGAAGGATGGTAGATTGATGGAGCTTCATCAGTTACCTTTGAATAAAAACATTTGNTCTGTTTTTGATATATATTTAGCTCGTGTTAGACGTGTTGCATCTTCATTAAATGCGGCATTTTTAGATATGGGTCANGATAAAGATGCGTTTTTGCATTATCATGATCTTGGTGCTCATTTTAATGATTGTCAAGAATATGTCAGTAATACGATACAAAAAAAATCTACACGTTGGAATCATTTAAAAACCAATTCTAAAGAACCATTAGCTAAAGATGGTTTGATAGAAAATGTTCTTAAAANAGATGATATAGTTCTTGTNCAGGTTTCAAAGGAGCCAATATCTACAAAGGGTCCTAGGGTTGTTGCAGAGATATCTTTAGCTGGCCGATTCTTAGTTTTAGTTCCCTTTTCTAATAGAATTTCTATTTCACAAAAAATAAAGGATGAAAAAGAAAAGAAAAGATTAGGTAGGTTAATAAAAAGTATTGTCCCAGATGGGTTTGGCGTTGTTATTAGAACGGTTGCAAAAAATAAGAAAGTTGTAGATTTAGATACAGATTTAAGAAATTTAATTCGGAGATGGATAGAGGTTCATAAAAAACTTAAAGGTTCTGAGCCACCTAAATTAATTTCAGTAGAGCGAAGCAAGGTGTTGTCATTACTGCGAGATGTATTAAATGATCAGTTTACTAAAATAAGTGTTGANAATAAATCTATTTTTGAAGAAGTACAGTTATATCTTCAAAAGTTTGTCCCAGAAAAAGAAGANATTCTGAGTCTTCATAGTTCTAAAAAATCACTTTTTGCATCATATAATNTTGAGAAACAAATCAAATCATCATTTGGTAAATCAGTTTCTATGAAAAAGGGGGCTTATTTAGTAATAGAACATACGGAAGCTATGCATGTTATTGATGTTAATAGTGGAAATAGGACAAATAAGCATGACACTCAAGAACAAAATGCTTTGGAAGTTAATCTTCAAGCTGCAGTAGAAGTAGCTCGTCAATTGAGACTGAGAGACATGGGAGGTATTATAGTAGTAGATTTTATTGATATGCATGTAGCTGAAAACAGGAAGAAATTGACAGAAGTTTTAAGAGAATGTATGAAAGAGGATAGAGCAAAACATAAGATATTACCACCTAGTCGTTTTGGTCTTATTGAAATCACACGACAAAGAGTTCGTCCTCAGATTACTATTAAAACAAGAGAACAATGTCCATCATGCAAAGGTTCAGGGGAAATTGAAGCACCAATNGTTCTAATTGATCAGATTAAAGAGAAGTTACAATTAATACATAATCAAAAATCATTAAATCAAATTACAATTAAGGCACACCCTTTTNTAATTGCATATTTAAAAAATGGATTTCCNTCATTTCAAATGACATGGTCCATTCGCAATAGAGCAATTTTATCCTTACAGGAAGATCATTCATATTCTTTATTGGAGTATAAATTTCTTAATAATTCTAAAAAAGAAATTTCAATTTAATTTACTTTGGATTAGCTGTATTAATGGAATAGAAAATATAATTAATATATAAATCCCTATCTTATAGCCAATTATTACATGATTCTCTTCAGAGAACCAATTCATGGAAAAAATGAGTATTAAAATAGCCCGGATTAACGTATTTATACAATTAAAAATAGTGCTTGTTCTTCCCATTAAATAATTAGGTATTTCTTCAAAAAAGTAACTCATACGTGTAATTCGAGCACTTGCATTTGTTAATCCAATAATCAGGGTTGTTACAAGGAAAACAGTAATTTCAGGAAACTTTACCATTACCAAAAATGAATAACCGGTTAGTATAATTAAACAAAGAGTAAAAGAAACTTTATCAATGTATTGTAATATTTTGATAGTGATAAAACCAGCGACTATTGCACCTAATCCATATATAACATCTGCTAATGAGAATACAATTATATTTTCATTTAAACAATTCTTCACAAATAATGGAAGCAAACAAAATAATTCTACAATCAGAAATGCAAAAATAATTTGAGAACAGATACCATAAATTAAAATAGATTTTTTTTCAATTAAAAAGTGGCTTGCCTTTTTAATTTCTTGAAAAGTTGAAAAAATATCAGTTGCATTTAGAGCTTTTTCATAGTCATAATTAATAAAATAGAGTAGCATGAATGTAATTGAATATAATAGAGAGTTTAATATAAAAATTTCACTAATTTGCCACCGATCAAATTGAAAAATTGTCCAATTTAAATCATCGAATAATACATCACTACCAGATAATAATAGCCCACAAACTATAGCGGCACTAATGCTAGTTGTTTGAAAAAAAATTTCAATCCAGGAATTTATTTTTACGTATTCTTTCTTTTTTGTTAATTCTTGTGCTAATGCATATAAATTAGGAAAGAATATTATATAATAAAAGGTACATGTTGCAAAACCTGAAAAAATAAAAATCGGATGTAAAGTGTTGAGAAAATGCATACAGCAACCAATTATTCCAAATATTAAAGCACTAATACAATTTATATATAATAGAATTTTTTTTCTATTAAAAGTGTCAATTATCACACCAGAGTATAAGCTCCAAAATAAACCAATGATAGTGATAATTCCATAGAATAACGAAAATTCAGAACTTAACTTAAGTTGATCAGTAAAATACCAAGGTATTGCAATAATAGTTAATCCTTGTGCAAGACCACATGTTATAATTGAGATTAATAAGAAAGTAATACTTTTAAGATTTATTTTCATATTATGTAGACTAAGCGGGATGTACATTTTTAAATAACTAATTTAAATTAATTATATTCATTATAAACTTTATTCTTTTAATTTTAACCAATATGATTTTAAGCGATGAAATTAAGGATTTTCAAAAAAGATTAGGTGATTTATTTTATCATCTAAAAATAGAAGAGAAAATTTTGTTAGTTAATCAGGAAGAGCTGAAAACTCAGCAAAATGATTTTTGGAATGATTCAAAATCTGCAGAGTTAGTCATGAAAAGAATAAAAAAAGAAAAAATATGGATTGATGGATATAATAAGGCTAAAAATTCGATAGAGGATTTAATAACTATGTATGAGTTTTTTGTGGAGGGTGAAGTGTCAGAAGAAGAATTGCACATCAATTTCGAAGAAGTTAAAAATATATTAGAAGAAATAGAATTTAAAAACATGCTTAGTAGTGATGAAGATAATATGCCTGCTATTTTAACAATCAACCCTGGGGCGGGAGGAACTGAAAGTCAAGATTGGGCATCGATGTTAATGCGTATGTATATAATGTGGGGTGGTAAGCAAAAATATAATATTAATGAATTAAATCTTCATGTTGGAGATGTGGCTGGAATTAAATCAGTAACATTAGAGTTTAAGGGTGACTTTGCTTATGGATATTTAAAAGGTGAAACAGGTGTGCATCGTTTAGTAAGAATATCTCCATTTGATTCAAATGCTAAAAGACACACTTCTTTTGCATCAGTTTTCGTTTATCCTTTAGTTGATGATAGCATTGAAATTGATATTAATCCAGCTGATTTGAGTTGGGAGACTTTCAGGGCTGGCGGTCCAGGAGGACAGGCAGTAAATAAAATTGAAACAGCAGTAAGACTACGACATGAGCCTTCTGGTATTATTATCGAAAATTCAGAGTCAGCATCACAATTAGATAATAAGAAAAAAGCATTACTACTATTAAAGTCACAATTATATCAAATTGAATTAGAAAGAAGACAAGCTGAGAAAATGAAAATGGAAAGTAATAAAAAGAAAATAGAATGGGGTTCTCAAATTAGAAATTATGTTCTACATCCTTATAAATTAATAAAAGATTTGCGGACAAACGTAGAAACTGCAAATACTCAAAAAGTATTAGATGGCGATTTAGATTTATTTATTAAAGAGTATTTAATGATGAGTGGTCAACAAAATAAATAGTATTATATGAAAGTTTATCATAACCCTAGATGCAGAAAAAGTCGAGAAGTTTTAGCTATATTGGAATCAAAAAAGTGTGAAGTGGAAATTGTTGAATATTTAAAAAATCCACTTACAGCATCAGAGATTAAACATTTAATAAAAATGTTAAATATATCTGCTTTTGATTTAATTAGAAAAAACGAGAAAATATTCAAAGAACATTATAAAAATAAAAAACTAACAGACGAGGAGTATGTAAAAATATTATGTTTACATCCAATATTAATACAGCGACCAATTATAGTTAAAGATAATTTTGCTGTATTAGGTAGACCTCCAATAAATGTATTAGATTTGCTTAATAAATAATCATCTAATTTATTTGAAAAATGAGAGAAGAATTTGATAGTTTAGGAAAAGTTTTAGTGCCTGAAGATAAACTTTGGGGGGCACAGACACAAAGATCAATTGAAAATTTTAAAATTGGACCTTCCGGCAGTATGCCCATTGAAATTATAAAATCATATGCAATATTAAAAAAAGCTGCTGCGTATGCTAATTCTGAATTATCAAATTTGTCAAAAGAAAAAAAAGAAGTCATAGAGATTGCCTGTAATCAAATAGAGTCAGGTGATTATGATGATCATTTTCCTTTAGTTATTTGGCAAACAGGTTCAGGTACTCAAACTAATATGAATGTAAATGAAGTTATTTCAAATTTAGTAAAAAAGAATTGTGGTTTTAGTGTTCATCCTAATGATGATGTCAATATGTCACAATCTTCAAATGATACTTTTCCAACAGCAATGCATATTGCAGCTTATAAAATGATTATCAATAAAACGTTACCTTCTTTAGAAAAATTAAAATTAGCCTTATTTAGGAAATCAGAATTATTTACAAATATAGTTAAAATAGGTCGGACACATTTAATGGACGCAACACCAATTACTGTTGGTCAAGAGTTTGCTGCTTATGTGACACAATTAGATAATGGAATTAAGGCATTAAAAAATACGTTGGAGCATTTATCAGAATTACCAATTGGGGGAACTGCGGTGGGAACAGGGATTAATGCCCCCAATGGATATGATAAAATTGTAGTAAACAAAATTAATGAATTTACTAGTCTTTCATTTCAAGTTGCTAATAATAAGTTTTCAGCGATTGCTACACATGATGCGTTTGTTGAGAGTCATGGTGCATTAAAACAAATTGCAGTATCCCTTTATAAAATTGCTAACGATATTAGACTATTAGCTTCTGGACCACGTTGTGGAATTGGTGAAATTCAATTACCTGCTAATGAGCCTGGATCTTCTATTATGCCTGGAAAGGTGAATCCTACTCAATGTGAAGCGTTGACTATGGTGTGTGCACAAGTTCTTGGTAATGACTCAGCTATTAGTTTTGCTGGATCTCAAGGTCAGTTTCAATTAAATGTATTTAAACCTATGATTGCATATAATTTTTTATACTCAGCTAGAATTATGGCAGATGCATGTAATTCGTTTACTGAAAAATGTATTAATGGTATTCTTATAAATGAGAAAAAAATACATGAAAATTTAAATAATTCATTAATGTTGGTTACTGCTTTAAATTCTCACATAGGATATGATAGTGCTGCTAAAATTGCTAAAGAAGCCTATGATAAAAATATAACCTTAAAAGAGGCAGCAGTAGATTTAGGTTTTTTGACTGAATCAGAGTTTGATAACTTAGTCAAGCCTCATGATATGATTAATCCACAATAGACAATAAGTTTATTAAATCAAAAAAGTCCGTTAAAACGGACTCTTTTGCTGATATTCAGCTAATCTTTAGAGAGAATTAGCAAGTATACAGTTCAGAATAAATATACCCCCATATATTCATTTGATGTTGCAAGTATACGTACAAAAACATCGTTCTTAAATAAAAAAATGATTTTGTTGTTAACAATATGATGTTAAAAACGAAAAAATAAAATAAATAATTATAAAATAGTATAGTATCAGATCTTTCATAGATATATTAAATTAGTTGTAAATTGCCATCCTAGTATTTTCTTATTGCAATGCAATAGATTTATATTATAAATTATTTTATATGCTTGAAATATTAGGATATTTTTTATTTCTTTTTGCTGGTTTATTTTTCGGTTTATTTGGATCAGGAGGCTCAATAATTATTATACCCATATTAATATATATATATCAACTTTCTATTTATGAAGCAACTAGTTATTCTTTACTATTAGTTTTTTTAATTTCTGTATTTGGAACGATTAAACATATTAAACAGAAAAATTTCGACATCCAAAATATTATTATATTTATTACACCTACACTATTTTTTACAGCTATATCACGAGTATTTTTATTTCCAAATATTCCAGATTTCATTGCAATTTTAAATATTTCAAAAGACAACCTATTGATGATTTTATTTTCAATTGTAATTTTTTTTTCGGGAATCTCTGTCTTTCAATCTCATCAAATAAGTATTAAAAATCATTTCAATATTAGATTAATTTTGACTGGTATTATTGTTGGTCTTCTGACAGGTTTACTAGGTATAGGAGGCGGCTTTATTATAGTGCCTGCATTAATTTTATTTGCTAATATGAATATGAAGCAAGCTGCATCGAGTGCTTTATTTATTATTATGTTAAATACTTTATTGGCCATTCTATTAGAGTTTGCAGTTTTTAATTTCCAATTTGATTTTATTTTCATTAGTTGCATCTTACTGTCTTCATTAGTTGGAGTACTAATTGGCATGTATCTTTTAAATAAAATAAATCAGAACCTAACAAAAAAAATGTTTTCAGTTACACTTTTGTTACTATCTTTAATTATATTTTTTATTGAATTGTTATAGCTATGTACATTGAACAAATATATACAGGGTGTTTAGCACAAGCCTCTTATTATCTTGAGTCAGATGGGGAAGCTATTATTATTGACCCTATACGAGACACGGATATATATATTCAATTACTAAATAAGCGCAGTGCAAAATTAAAATATGTGTTTGAAACACATTTTCATGCTGACTTTGTATCTGGACATATTGAATTGACAAGGTTAACAGATGCTCAAATTGTTTTTGGGCCTAATGCAAACACATTGTATGATATTATTTCTGCAAAAGATCAACAAGAATTTAATTTTGGTAATTTAAAGATAAAAGTATTACACACACCTGGTCACACATTAGAATCAGTATGTTATCTTTTATTCTCCTCTGACAATCTTGAAAAGGCTGTTTTTACAGGAGACACACTATTTATAGGTGAAGTTGGCAGGCCAGATTTAGCAGTTAGTAGAGATGTTTCAGCAGAAAACTTAGCAGGATATTTATACGATTCTCTACATAATGTTTTAATGCAACTACCGGATTCTGTTATTGTTTATCCTGGGCATGGAGCTGGCTCAGCATGTGGTAAAAATATTGGGACAGAGAGAACATCTACTATCGGAGAGCAAAAGAAATTTAATTATGCCTTACAGAAAATGTCAAAATTAGAATTTGTTAATCTGATTTTAGATGGTATATCAGAAGCACCTGATTATTTTCTTCATGATGTTTTAATGAATAAAGAAGGCTATGAACCTATCTCGGATATTTTACAAAAAAGTTTACAAAAATTAAATCCCCAACAAATTAAATCTTGGATGAATCAAAATGCAGTTCTTTTAGATGTTAGAATGCCTAATGATTTTGAGAATGGTTTTATTCCTGGGTCGATTAATATTGGTAAAACTGGTATGTTTGCCCCTTGGGTTGGAAGTATAGTTGCTCCAAAATCTAATATTGTAATTATATGTTATCCCGATGAAGAGCATGAAATAATTTCAAGGTTAGCACGCATTGGTTATCATCAAGTGGTTGGATATGTTTATGGGATTATGGATTGGAAATTAGCAAATCATGAGCTTGACTTTGTTGAATCGATTCACCCAACTAAAGAAATATTTAATAATAAGAAAAACCAAATAATTTTAGATGTAAGAAAAGATCTTGAATTAGAATTAGGTTTTGTGAAAGACTCAATTCACATACCACTTAGTCAAATTACTAATCAATATCATGGTATTATAAAATCCAAGGAATACTGGGTTTATTGTGCAGGAGGATATCGTTCTATGATAGCTTGTTCTATTCTAAAATCAAAGGGGTATAACAACATTAAAAATATTTATGGTGGGTTTTCTGCGATTGCTAGAAATATGGAAGATGCTTAATTTAGATGATAAAAATATATTAACTTGCATATTATGAATAATTTCCATATAATTATTTTAATAGTTTTCTCGATTATCCAGATAGGTTGTGGTAGTGGACAGGATGGTGATGTTTTTTTGAGGTTGAGGTGTGTTTTTGAACCTACTGAATTTACTATTGATAATCCTGATATTCCAGATAATTTCTTGTATGATACATACTATGAAACTAAGCCAGGTACGTATAACTTTTCATATATAGACCACAATGGATTATCACATCCCCAGCCTGGTGAATTTGGTGTTGTTAAGATTGTTTCAGTCCCTGGTTCACAGGGTAGTTTATTTAAGTCAGGTGAAGATGGCCAAGATTTATATATTGATTTAATCTTATTATCTACAGGACCAATTATAGAAAATTTTGATTATTATACTATTGCATCTACTTTAGATGATCAGTAATTAAAATAGAATTCCAAACCTTAATCCTGTTCTAATATTACCATTGCTAAAAGATTCTTGTAGTTCATCACCAAATATTTCGCTGAATTCATCAAAATATATAGTTTNCAATTCGTATCCAACAAAAGGATTAATAGTAAAATTACCTTTGTTAAGTCGTATTCCTGTTCTTATAAATGGTATCACGCCATTATATTGATGGGTAGATATATTTAGTTCTATTTCGTTGTCTTGATCAAGATTAAGGTTTTCTAGAATGGCATAAGTTCCTATTCCCGAATAAATTAAAAAATTAGATCTTCTTAAAAAAACATATTCTAGTGTTAAACTTGGAATTAGTCGCCGTTCAATAATTTCATAATTGGATATCGGCATATTGCTTTCAGAAAAACTATAAAACGTTTTTGAAATATTATATGTTATTCCTATCATACACCATATTTCTCCAATAATAAATCGCCTNCCGGTATTCCAATCNAATCCAATAGAATTGTTACGTAATTCATAATTAACGGTTTCAAACACACCTTCTTCAACAGGAAAGATTGTTTGTCCAGTGGTAAAATTGCTTGTTCCAGACATTCCAATTCCAATTTGGCTGTAGCACAGACATGGGAAAAGAATCAGTATATAAATGTATTTCTGCATTTTAATAGGTATTATTTTGAATATAAAATCATCGAGTTCGTCGATATCGATATTGGTTGATTTGAATTTCAAACACTACTCCTGTAACCAATCCTGCATTGTCAAATGCAGATTCTAAATCAGCAGGTTCTATTTCACTAAAATCGTCAAAATAAATAGGGTCTATTTGATAGTTGATAAAAGGTCTCACGCGCCAACCATTACCTACTGCTAGTATCGCTCCCGCTCCAAAATAAGGAATTAATAAATTATAATTATAATCATATGGCTCAAGTAAGTCATTCACGTAAGTATAGCCCAAGCTAGCTAGATATGCATGTGCGCCAATACTCGNATAAACAGTAAAAAAATTGGTGTTTAAAACACTATACTGAAGTCCCAAGTGAGGAACTATCATTTCCTCCACTTCTTCATAATTATTATATTCTGGATTAGAGAAATCATATGTTAGTGTTCCAAAATGATAGGAAGCACTTAGGTCTACAGCAAATACTCCAATAAATTTAAATTCTTGGCGCAATCCTAAGGATATACTACTACTTCTACCTTCTACTTTTGCTGAAATAAAATCTCCATCTAGCAATGGTATTAGTGTTTGTCCATTTTCTTGTGAACTTGAGCCGGATATAGTAAATGTTCGCTTCATTACCTGCTTATAAGTATATTCCTCTTGGGCTAAGTTAATTAACGGTATTAATAATAATAATAGTATATATTTTCTCATAATAATTTCATTTTTAAAACATGAATCCTAATTGAACACCTGGCCTTAATTGATTGTTATCTGTTCGGTCATGAACACTCCATTTTTCATCTATTTCTATTTCTTCAAAATACATTCTGATGTAACCACCAAGATATAAATTCTTTGCTACACGATAATCAACACCTATAACAGCATAATAGGCAAATCTTCTTTCAATATGTTCATCAATTGGGATTGTTTCGTATGGATTAGATCCTGCATTATCTTGATTATCAACATAAATAAATGTACTAGTAATCTCCTCGATTTTAAATTCAGTTCCAAGGCCTATGTATGGCTTGATTGGTTGACTATTATTTCCTCCATAATATATTTCTACACCATATGATATATAGTCGCCTCTTGTTTGATAGGGAGTCATAGGAAAATTGTATTCGAAATATCCATCTCCATCTTCTACATGTTTTCGATTACTCCATTGTTTTTTAAAATGTATTTTTGCTCCAAAATAACCAATCCAGTATTGCATTAATGGACTATCTAATCCGATTTGAATGTGTGTGACACGTTCTTCATATTCGACTGGACGCATATTATCTGCATCAGGCAAAGGCTCACTTAAATAAAAAGGATCCATATGTGTCCATGAATCATAATTTGTAAAACCAGACACGATAACTCGAGTTTGAGAATAACAAAGAATTGGGGTAATTAAAAAAACAAGGTAAAGAATTCGGTTCATATAGTATATAAATATAAAAAAACCTAAAAAGATATATTTTAAATTTTAAACTTTTTTATTTTCAATTATTAAGAATCAAGTTCTTTGTTGTCAGTATTTGGTTTCTTAGATGGACTGATAATAGTACGTGTCTCTGCTTTAAATTTAATTTCTTTCTGCCTGATTTCTTCTTGTGCTAAATCTATGATTTTGCCTCTATTTTGTTTACTAACATTTACTACATCACCTTTTTCAAATTCTATTGCATTTTCTTTTAAACTTTTCAAACTTTCTTTTGATATTAATTTCATATTTTGCGAAATTAAATCTAAACCTTTTTCATTTAAGTCATTATGTATTTGGATACTTCGTTTAATATAACTTTGTGACCCTGCATAAACTCTAGCTAAATTTTCTCGATCTTCTGGCGATAGCTTGTCAGCAAATTCATATAGTTCTATTTGTTTTAATGACCACATAGTAATTTTGAGTGCTTGTGTGGATATAACATGTACACAGTAATTAGAGTCTTTATAAGTTAGCGTCTTTAATGCATGGATGGTATTTTCTGGGACTACTAGAAATAAGTGTTTTTTCACATCTTCATGATGGGCATATTTTGACAATTTACTAGCTTGGTCTTTAATATATGTTGGGAAATTACTAAGGTCTTGATTTTTACTAGGGCTTTTAGCATCAAAAACAATATACTCGTCACATATTTTAATCACATTGTCAGGTTTTTTGTCATGATGCCACTCTTCTACAAATGTAATTGATTCTTCTTGACATATTAGTTTCATTGTATTATTTACATTTGTTTCATGTTCTTGCCATGTTCGTCTTATAGCATCTTCGTTTGCTTGTATTGTATCTTCTTTTTCTTGAATTTCTCTACGTTCTCTCTCTCTAGCATTATGCTCAAATTGTTCATATTTTTCTATTTGTGAATCTCTAATAGCATTTTTTGAATTTTCTTCTTGTTTCATTTTATTAAGCTCATTTGTCAGCTCAATATTTTTAATTTTCAGCGGTGAAAGAACATTTTTTTCATTTTCAAGAATTTGAATTCGAGTTTTTAAGTTGTTGTTTATTTTTAATTCTGCTTTATAATCAGTTTTCAACTCGCCATATTCTTTTTCTAACACATTGAGTCGTTTGTCTTGCTCATAATACTGCTCTAACGCTTTTTTGATTTCACCAATCATAAGCACAATATTTTTCCAATAAAAAATTCTATATAGAATAGATGATGATATTATTTTCTTAATATTTTCAATCTCATTATGAATCATCTCCTTTAATTATGTAATTAGATATATTCTATAAACCTAAGAAAAAATATTATTATTTTAGTAATAATTAGAACCCACATTCAATTTGGTAATTTATTTTTAATGACTAAAAGATTTATAAAAAAATATCAACCAACATTAGAATTAGATTTACATGGCATACAACATCGGGAAGTTTTTGTGCTAGTAGAGGATTTTGTGTTAAAAAACCAAAATCAATTGCCTTTAAAAATTATTACTGGTAATTCTGAAAAAATGAAATCCATTGTTATCAATGTTTTAAATCAACACCAATTTAATTATTTAAATGGTGATTATTATAACAGAGGATACATCGATGTATTAAATTAATTTTTTTATATTTAAGCACAGTATTGTATGAGAAAAATAATAGTTATTATAGGATTATTTTCATTATCATTTATTGGTTGTGATAAAGGATGTAAAGATTCGACAGCTTGTAATTATGGTATGTCAGAAGAATGTAAATTTTCTTTAAATGAAGATGCATTATTAAAGGGCTCATGGAATTTGGTAGAAATTTACAATGTGAATGATGTTTGTATTTTCTCTGTTCCACTTGATATGCCTACTGTATTAGGCTCCGATGTAATATATGGTATCAATCTTACATTTAATGATAATAAAACTTGTGAAGTTTTAACTACCCCATCTGATTACTCGGAACAGTTATCTAATAGTGATTGGTTAATTAATGTTTGCACTAATTTTCTCCATTTTGATAGCCCCATCTTGTCAGATGATGTTCCCTCTTTTCCATTTGGAAGTCAAAAAATAATAGAATTGTCTTCAACTAAACTTCTTGTTGAAGATTTGGATGGAAATACTTTACATTGGGAAAAAATATGATTATACATATATAAATTTCAATTATTAAGCCATCATTTTGATGGCTTTTTCTTTATATATTAGCTAACATGATATCTGTTGATAATTTATCTCTTTATTTTGGCGCACAAACGGTCTTTGATAGTATTTCTTTTATGATTAATAAAGGTGATAAAATTGGGTTAGTTGGTAAAAATGGTTCTGGTAAATCTACACTTTTGAAATTATTAACAAATAATCTTGAACCTAATAACGGTCAGATTTCTCGCTTTAAAGATCTTGTTGTGGGCTATTTGGAACAAGACATTGATTTTAAAGATCAATACACTTTAATAGATGAGATGCACAAAGTCTTTAGCAGCATTGAAATATATAAAAAAAAACTAGAGGATTTAAATAAGGAAATTTCAGAAAGAAATGATTATGATAGCTCAAGTTATATAGAGTTATTGAATCAATTAGCTAGTGTTGAAGAATCGTTAAGAATGGAGGGAGGTTATGATACTAATTTAAAAATAGATAAAATATTAAAAGGATTGGGATTTAATTCAGAAGACTATAATAAACCAACTTCTGAATTTAGTGGCGGTTGGAGAATGCGTATTGAGTTAGCAAAAATTTTATTAAAAAATCCAGATGTTTTATTGCTTGATGAGCCGACTAATCATTTAGATATAATTTCAATTATATGGCTAGAAACATGGTTAAAAAATTATACAGGCGCAATTGTCCTTGTTTCACATGATAGAAAGTTTTTAGATTCTATTGCTAATAGAACAATAGAAATCTCTTTTTCTAAAATCAATGACTATAAATCTCCTTATAGTAAATATCTTGAGTTAAGGAAAGATCGTCAAGAAAAACAAATACAAGCAAAGAAAAATCAAGATAAATATATTGAACAAACAAAAATGCTGATTAATAAATTCAGGGCAAAGAAAAATAAAGCAGCATTTGCTCAAACACTTATTAAAAAACTTTCCAAACTAGAGTTAATAGAAGTTGAAAAAGAGGACTTCACAAAACTGAATTTTAGTTTTACACCGGCACCACACAGTGGAAAAGTCACCTTTAGAATGAAAAATATATTTAAAAATTACGGTGATTTAGAGGTTCTGAAAAATATTAATTTAGAAATCAATAAAGGAGAAAAAATAGCTTTTGTTGGCAAAAATGGTGAAGGGAAAACAACATTAGCGAAAATCGCCGTGAATGATATAGATTTTGAAGGTAGAACAGAATTTGGATATAATGTACAACTTGGTTATTATGCTCAAAATCAAGTCGATTTTTTAGATCCTGAACAAACAGTTTTAAAAACTATTGAAGATGCTATGACAGAAGATAGTAATTTAAAAGTTCGAGATGTCTTAGGCTCTTTTCTCTTTACTAATGATGATGTAGATAAGAAAATTTCTGTTTTGTCAGGTGGTGAGAGAGCCAGAGTTTCTTTATGTAAATTATTATTATCACCCATCAATTTTTTAATTATGGATGAGCCAACTAATCATCTAGACATTATTTCAAAGGATATTTTAAAGAGAGCGCTTATCAATTTTGATGGGACATTAATTATTATTTCTCATGACAGAGATTTTTTACAAGGATTAACGAACAGAATATATGAATTTCAAGATCAAGGAATTAAAGAGTATATGGGTGACATTAATGATTTTTTACAAATTAAGGAATTAGAGAGTTTAGATTCATTGAACACTCAAAATATTAAAAAAAGTTCAAGCAGCCCTAAAACAGATAGTGTACAAAAAATATCGTATCAAAAACGAAAAGCATTAGATAAAAGAATCAGAAAAACCGAAAACAAGATATTCCGCTTAGAAAAAGAAATCACCAACCTAGAAAGCGAAAAGCAGGAATTAGATGATAAATTAGCTAATCCAGAATTATTCAAAGAATTAACAAAAGACCCAGACTTCTTCAAGCTTTATGAGCTGGAGAGCGCTAAGTTAAAATCTAAAGAAAAAGAATGGGATGATTTGGTTGCTATACTCAATGATTTAAAAAAAAATAATGAAAACTAAAATTTTAGTCTTGTTTTTTATTTTTACACATATTGGATTAAGTCAAAATCTAGGTGTAAGAGTGGGGGGGACAACGGCTACTATTACTAGTAATAATGATGCTTATGAATTTAATTGTTTAGATTCATTTGTTCCAGGCTATAAGTTAGGCATATTTGGTCGTTATAGATTATCAGAGATTATTATTTTAAAACCCGAAATTTCATATAGACTATATATGGTACATCAAAAAATTAATCTTGGTTCAGATTTTTTACATGCCTCAAAACAGTCCTGTCACACTTTAGCAATGGACTTAAATTTTGACATTGAGCTATCAAATTATTGGTCTTTAATATTTGGAATGGGCATAGATTATTTATTAATACAACAACATGAAGTTAATTTTGAAACATATAATCAAGATTGGACAGCTTTATTTAGTGATGAACGTTTTAATCCTTTTGCTAATATTGGCTTATGTTATAAGATGAAAAAAAATATTCTAATCGATCTAGAATACCGACATTTGTTAGATAATTGGGCTATTGAAAGTATTGTCGAATCAAATTCAATTATTAGCTCCGGGAATGGTAGTGTTCAGCTACATATGATTAATCTGTCACTTGCTAAGGTGTTCTAAATTAGAATCTATAGCCTACAGAAAACGATCCAGTAACTAAGCGATACATATAATCAGTATCAACACCCGGTAAAATAGAATTTATAAAATCTATATTTATNAGAGGTGTAATCGATGCAGTGGAACGCCATGAAAAATATAAACCCATTTTTGTGTCTAAACCTGCTCCAATTACTATAGCAAGATCAATATCATTCATAAGCCATGTATTCACTCCATTAATGTTAAGATAATATATGTCATCTCTCATATTGGTTCCATCTGAGAATGTTCCTCCAATTAGGTAAGATGCTTGCGTACCAAAATGGATATTCAAGCCTCCAATATATAACTTTAGTAAGGCAACGTCTGAAATATAATTTAAATTGACTTGACCACCACCGGGATAAAAATTTCCTAATATCCAACTGTCTTCTGGGTCAGTATAAGTTATATTCATGTAATTCACTTCATTACATGCACCTAAAATTCCTAATTTTCTATTATATCTAATTCCTATCTCATATCCTTGAACAGGTTCTACGTTGTCAAAATATCCATCAATATTATAGACTCCAGTTGCATTAATACTGAAGTGAAGGCCATATCCAGTGCGTTTATCAGTTTTTTTTTGAGCATGAGACAATAGATTCATGCTAATTACTAAAATAATTAATAAAAATTTTTTCATTGATTATCTCAGCTTAGAATTTATATCCTACAGAAAAAGAACTCGTAATTAATCTAGCTAAATCATCCTCACCAAATGGTGTGGAAATATAAGCATTAAAAAAATCTAAGTTAGCTAAAGGAGTGATTGAGACAGTTGAACGTACTGAGGCATATACACCCATCTTTGTATCAATTCCTAGCCCAAATACTGCTGCAACATCCACCTCATTCCACTTCCAGGTTTCTGTTCCATTGACATCCAAATATTGAGAATCATCAGTATGTAATGTAGTTACTCCATTATCGGTAGTAGTTTCTCCACCAAATAGATATGAGGATTGTGCACCGAGATGGATATTTAGACCCCCTATATAAAATTTAAGTAGTACCGGAAAAGAAATGTAGTTTAAAGTTACTTGTCCTCCACTTTCAGTTAATGGTCCTGAAATAATATTACCACTTACCGGATCTGTCGCAAATATAAGATCTTGAGCCGTGATAGGTCCATAATTATAATTAATGACAGAATAATTTAATTCAGAACAAAGACCTATAGGTCCAAATTTTAAATTATATCGAATCCCAGATTCGTATCCATTTAATGGGGTTAATCCGTCAAGATAGCCATCTGTAATAGTATATAAACCAGCAGCGTTAGTTCCTGCATGAACACCAAAACCATTTCTTTTCATTTTAAATTGAGCATTAGAAGTAAAGATCATGCTCATTGTAAGTATTGTAAATATAAGATATCTCATAATTTTTATTTTTTCTCAAAAAAGCAAATTTAGTTATAAAACACTCTATTCCAAAAATAAACACATGCTTTTATACTTTAAATTGTTTATTATTAGGTTTTTAAGTAAAAATAGGAGAAGTGTAGATAAGTATTTATAAAATTAAAATTTTAATAAAATTTTAATAGTAGCCCTGCTAGGAGTCGAACCTAGATCTAAAGTTTAGGAAACTTTTATTCTATCCATTGAACTACAGGGCCATTCTATTTATGCTTCACAAAATAAAGGAAATTTTCTTATTTATTGATTACTTTTCCTGAGTTATCACCTCTTTTATCAGCCCCAAAATATATATTTTCATTACATAGAATAGCATTAACATGACCTATGCTATTTCTGATTTTTGTTTCATGCCCCATGTTCAATAGAGAATCTAATAATGAGTGGGAAGATAAGGATTGTTCTATGTAGATATTATCAGGTTTCCATTGATGATGAAATCGAGGAGTATCAACAGCTGCTTGAATCTCCATATTAAAAAGAATTACATTTAGAATAGTTTGAAATACAGATGTTATAATAGTAGATCCTCCCGGTGTTCCGACAATTAAAAATAAATCACCATTTTTTTCTATTATAGTAGGTGTCATTGAGCTTAACATTCTTTTTTCTGGTTCTATTGCATTTGCTTTAGATCCTATAAGTCCATAAATATTTGGATGTCCTGGTTTTGAACTAAAATCATCCATTTCATTATTAAGTAAAAAACCTCTTGAATTGACAAATAATTTTGACCCATAGCTAGTATTTAATGTAGTAGTTACAGAAACAGCATTTCCATATTTATCCATGATGGAAAAATGTGTTGTTTCTTCACTTTCTGTTTCCAAGAACTCTCCATTTAAAATTTGATGAGAAGGTGTAGCTTGATTGAAATCTATGTTTTTTGAACGATTTTTATTGTATTCAAAGTTCATTAACCTATTAATAGGGACATTATAATAGTCCATATCACCTAAATGCATAGCACGATCTGCATATACTCTTTTTTCAATTTCTGCAAGTAGATGAATATATTGAGTGCTATTGTGTTGAATTGTATCTAAATCAAAATTTGATAACATTATGAATAATTGAGATAGAGCAATTCCTCCACTAGATGGTGGAGGCATACTAATTAATTTATAATGACCAAAATTTAAAGTTATAGGTTCTCTCCATATTGCTTTATACTCTTTTAAGTCAGATAAAGAAATGATGCCATCTTGCTTAGTTGTTTGCACTATGCTTTGTGCTACTTCTCCTTCATAAAAACCTTTTCGACCATTATCTCTGATTATTTCTAGTGTTTTCGATAAATCAATTTGACGTAAAGTGTCTCCTTCTATCCAGTTTTCAGATTGAAAATAACTATTATTTGGATTGAATTTGATAAAATCTTTTTGATAATAATTTAATGCTTTTGCTTGTTTTTTGGTTACAGGAAATCCTTTTCTTGCTAATTCGATAGCATAATTAAATAAGGTGTCTATACTCATTTTACCAAATCGTTTATGCGAGTTAAATATACCGTCAATTGTACCAGGTATGCCGACAGATAAACTTCCATAAGTACTGAGTGAATCAATGATGTCACCATTACTATTTAAGTACATATCTTTTGTAGATTTTTTCGGAGCCTTTTCTCTAAAATCTAGGGTGTATGATTTTCCATCATTAGTACGATAGACCATAAATCCTCCTCCACCGATATTACCAGCATTCGGTAAACATACAGCTAGTGCTAATTGAACCGCAATCGATGCATCAATTGCATTGCCTCCATTTTCAAGTACATGAATCCCAATTTGTGTTGCTTCAGGATGTCCGGAAACAACAGCACCCGTGTATTGTGTTTTATTTGTGCATCCAATTATTGTGAATATGATACATAGCCACAGAAATGAAGTAGAAGTTTTCATAAAACTCTTATTCCACAATAATCAATTTCCGCTTATTCCCTTTTTTGCTTATTAAATGGAGATGATAAACACCACTAGCAAACTTTTTTTCTAGTTGTATTTTATTCTCATTTTGATTAATAAAAGCTTTTATAAGCACACCTTTTATATCATACAGATATAAGTCGTAATTGGTATTATATGGGTTATTGACTTCTATTGTAGTATGTGTGATAAACGGGTTTGGATATACGATAAAGTCCATCTCTTCTGACAGTTCTCCTAGTGCTGTTGGCCACTCCACATTAATATCAATAAATCCTGTATTTGAACATCCATTTTCATCTGTTTGTGTTAAATATATTTGTGCAGGACCAGGAGATGGTAGAGTCCATATAATTTGCACACTATTTTGATTATTAGCCCCTAAAATTGTTCCGGCATTGGATGGTTGAAGTGTCCATTCATATTCTTGATCAGAGTCTATAACATAATATGTGTAAGTATCTCCAGTTACCACTTCAGTTTGTCCATTAATATCAATAGTTGGATTTTCAAAAACAGATATATTAATACTATTTGAAACTGCTTCACACCCATTTTGATTAACTCCAGTTACAATATATTCCCCAGTTTCATTCACACCGAATACATTATTACTACTTTCTGTAATAGTCATAGTAATATCATCTTCATAAATTTGAGATAGAATATAACTAGTAAAGTTATTAGGACTTGCAGTTATTATAATGTCATTATCATCTTCACACATTTCAGTATCTGTCGACGTAATACTAACTTCTAATAAAGGAGGTTGGCTAATAGTAAAATCATCTATAAACACACAACCATTATTATCCGTTACAGTTACAATATAATCACCTGCGGACAATAAGCTTGGATTAGCAATTGCACCGTCACTATCAGTGTAGATATCTGTGTAGGGACTTGCGCCACCAGTGATATAGAGACTAACATTACCATTATTTCCATCATAGCAACTCACATCAGTTTCTGTAATTACCACTTCCAATGGATTAGGGTCACCTACAATAAAAGCGCTTTGACTTTCACACCCGTTGTCATCAATAACACTTAATGCATATGCTCCCGCATCAAGATCAAAAATATCTTGATTTGTAGATAAAGTATTGCCAGCGCCATCTAGCCATTCAAACTCATAAGGAGGTGTTCCCCCTTCTATAGAATTTGTTAGTGAACCATCACCATAACCCTCACAAGACACATAATTTAGGTATTCAATTGTAATGTTTAATGGATCAGGCTCTTCAATATCTACAGTCTGTACTATCTCACATCCATTAGCATCTGACAGAAAAACATTATATGATCCGCCTGATAAATTTTCAACAGCAAATATACCATCTTCTGAGCTTAGTTCTTGGCCATCAACAGTTAATGCATAAGGGGCTAAACCTCCTGTTGTGTACATTACAAACCCTCCATTACCATCGCCTGGACAAATGATATTTTGCACTGTCTCTACTACGGTCATTAAATTTGGAAACCCATCTCCATCTTCATCTAGAAATGCACAGCAATCTATACAAGGATCAGTAGCTTCTGGATTGTAGTTACATGCATTACCTTCTTGACAACCTTCAATTTCAACTTCATCACATACAGCATCATTATCATTATCATTTAAACAATTGCCTTCACAGTCATAAAATTCAATTGCGTATATGCAATCAGTATCTTCTGTTGCTGTTTCGTCGTAGTTACATGCTGTGTCATCATTACACCCCGTGATTTCAAATTCATCACAAACCCCATCTTGATCGGTATCATTCAAGCAATTACCTTCACAGTCTAAATAATATTCAGCATAATTACAACAATCTAGCACTCCGTCATTATCATCATCTAGGCAACTTTCTGTAGCTTGATTATTATAATTACATGCAATTTGATCTGTACATCCTATTATTTCAAGCTCATCACAAACCCCATCAAAATCATCATCATTAATACAGCCATTACAATCGTAGATATATTCGTTTCCATCTGCTAATGATTGATTATTAATTAATTCACAATCATCAAAACCATTACCATCAATGTCACCCAAGTTACTAGAGCAATATTCACAAGAACCATCATCTTCTGTAATACTACTATTATAATTACATGCATTTGGATCTGTACATCCATTAATTTCTTCATTATCACAAACTCCATCATTATCAGAGTCAGGTTCATCAAATCCAATAATAATCATCATCATTTCAGATTCACAATTATATGCATCAGAGACTAGTACACCATAACTACCAGGACAGGCCGAAGTTAAATTTCCTGCTGTTATTGTTGTTTCCACATTACCATCTGAATCAACAAGGTTATATTCTACATTATAAGGAGGTTGTCCATTATTGATTGTTAGCTCAATGACTCCATCACATATTGCTTCACAACTTGCATTTTGTGTTGATACTTCAACAGTAATTTCACTATAAAAACAAGAACCATCATCATCTGTACATCCTAACTCAGGGTCAAAATTACATGCTGTTGGATCAGTACATCCTGGGATTTCATCATCATTACAGATTCCATCATTATCAATGTCATTATCAATAACCACTCCACCTTCACACGTATCACATGTTTCTTCAATATATGTGCAACATGCTAGACAAGTGTTAGTAGCTTCTGGATTATAATTACATGCAATAGGATTGGTACACCCTTCAATTTCTAGCTCATCACAAACTCCATCATTATCAAGATCATTCAAACAATTATTGTTACAATCATAAAATTCCACCACATAAACACAACTACCATCATCACCAGTAACACTGTCATCATAATTACATGCTGTTGCATCCATACAACCCACATCTAACTCATCACAAACCCCATCATTATCCATATCATTCAAACAATTATTATCACAATCATAGAATTCAACTGGATATATACATTCTGCTGGATCTGTTGCAGTTGAATCATAATTACATGCTACATTATCTTGACAACCTGCAATTTCAAATTCATCACAAACCCCATCATTATCTATATCGTTTAAACAGATGTCATTACAATCATATCCCTCTTGTGCTGCTGTCTCACCACAACCACACCCAAAATCATATTCACAAGAACCATCATCACACTCTGCTATTGGATCATAATTACACGCATTTTCATCATTACAACCATATATTGTTAAACAAGAACCATCGTCAATTGTAGATCCTGCGCTATAGTTACATGCTGTTGGATCCGTACATCCAGCACATGTTTCACCTTCAAGGGCATATGTACAGCATGACTCTTCACAAGAGTCAGTTGCAGTTGGATCATAATTACACGCTGTTGCATCTTGACAGCCTTCTATTTCATCTCCATCACATACTCCATCTCCATCACTATCACCAGGACCATTGCAAATACCACATGAGTCATATACTCCTACACAATCATCTTCATCATCACATATTCCATCTTCATCAACATCAGCTTCACAATCACCCCCACAAACAGAGATAACATCTAGCACATTACCATTACAATCGCAATCACCTTCAGGAATGTCTGTACATCCACATTCATAGATTTGACCAGGCCCGTTACATACATCACAGTTATCATATGCTCCTACACAATCATCTTCATCATCACATATTCCATCTTCATCAACATCAGCTTCACAATCACCACCACAAACATATATTGCATCTAGCACATTACCATTACAATCACAATCACCTTCAGCTATGTCTGCACATCCACATTCATAGATTTCACCAGGACCATTACAAACATCACATGCATCATATGTGCCTACACAATCATCTTCATCATCACAAACACCATCTTCATCAATATCAGCTGCACAATCACCATTGCAAATACCTAATTGATCAATTTGGCCTACACAATTATCCGCACAATCAGTAATACCATCTTCATCAACATCTTCATTTAATGGATTATTAGGACATGGATCATCATTATTGTCAGCTAATGGAAAGTTGTCCGAGCCTATATATTCACATCCTGTTGTAACAATTTGATCTTCACCTAGACCATCTCCATCGGAATCTAAATACCAGACTACTGCATTATTAGGGTTATTATCAGTATTAGGACATGGGTCATCATTATTTGTTACATATCCAAATCCAGTTAAATCATCACATGAATCAGTGCTGTTATCAGGGTTTCCTAAGCCATCCCCATCACTATCTTGATACCAAGTTTGTGGATAATAACACGATTCATCGTCCATCATAGCAGATTCATCATAATTACATGCTTGAGAATCAGTACAACCGTACGTTAGTGTATATTCACCTTCAAAATTTACAGATAAAAGATTACCAAATCCATTACATACGTAGTTGTCTTGAAAAGCACCAGCATTTGACATTGTAGCTCCATTAGAATCCATAGGAATTGTCTGGTTACCAATTAATAAAAACCAAGTGTTAAGCAAATCTCCTATTTGAAAGCCATTATCTAAACCTGATTCGCTACCCATAGCGGCAACAGCTCCTGAAGTGCCAGTCCATTCAGACGCACCTCCACATACTAATTGTCCATTTGAATTTTCATAAAAAACTCCTATCATTGCACCAACAGGAATTTCTCCTCCATTTAAAGAAATATCAAGGGAGGTTATTTCGGGTTCATTCATTAAAATAGTCATATTACAATCTGTAATTGTAAAATCCCAGTCTAAATTATAACAAGAGCCATCATCTATGGTTGCACTTGAACTATAATTATATGCTGTTGGGTCAGTACATCCGAGCACCCCTGTAACTTCACATTCGTAGTTTGCAGCTGTTAATTGACCAAATCCATTTGTAACAAAAGTATCAGAAAAAGGACCCGCATTAGTCATTGTAATACTATTAGCATTGAATGTTTGATTTCCTACATATAGCAACCAAGTAATCTCTTCGCCTGCTAGAAAGCCATTATCCAGTCCTGATTCCGATGCCCATAAAGGAATAGCTAATTGATTGTTGTCTGCATCCTCACACCAAACTTGATAGCCACCACATACTAATTGACCAGATTCATTAGTATAGAAACCTCCTAATAAAGATCCACATGGAGG
>PAVX01000021.1 GCA_002713285.1 Flavobacteriales bacterium | reverse complement strand
TACTGTATGGGATCAAGCATATCCTGACAATTATCCTACTCAAAACTTTGCTTGGACAGGAGCTTTAGGTGACCCTGTGGAAATAAGTGACACGTTCTATGGGACATCTATTTATGAGATTTCAAGAATATATCCTCATACAGATGTAGATTTAATTGATATAAGAATGTATGCTGAAAATTTACAAAGCGTAGGTGATGAAAGTTGGACTATAGACAATATTAGAATTTATGTATTAGGTGTCGAGGAGAATTGTTGTGACTATTCCTGTTTTGGTTGTGAAGATTCATTAGCATGTAATTATAACCCAAATGCAACGCAAGATGATGGATCTTGTGTGTATATAGAAAGTGTGTCTTTAGCAGAGTCTGACAATGGTTGCAACACTGTTATATTAGACGCTGGAGAGGGATATGATTCATATTCTTGGTCTACAGGCGAGGCTACACAAACAATTACTGTAACAGATTCAGGCCCATATAGTGTGGTGGTTGGAAACGGTTGTGATGGTGGTGAAATCCCAGGCTTTACTTATTTAAACTATTTTGAGGGAAGTAGTTATTATATTTCAAATAACGTAGCATCTTGGCCAGATGCTAATATAGCATGTGAAGCTATTTATAATGGACATTTAGTCACTACAACATCAGAAGAGGAACATAATTTTGTTTATGAGAATACATCTGTCAATTATTGGCTTGGTTTAACAGATCAGGATAATGAAGGTGTTTTTGTATGGGTGACGGGTGAAGTTTTTGATTATGCAAATTGGAATAATGGAGAACCAAATAATGCTGGAGGGGAGAGTTATGTTGAAGTTTTTAATGAGACTAGTAATGCTCCAGGAATGTGGAATGATGCAGGTGATATAGAAAGATACTATATTCTTGAAGTAGAGTGTACTTGTGAATCTACAGATGATATAGAGTTGACATTAGATTCAATATATGGTTGTACAGATGATACAGCATGTAATTATAATGAAGATGCAAATTGTGATGATGGTTCGTGTTTAGATTTTGATATACAAATCAATGAATTAGGAGATTTAAGTTGTTGGAGTTATGATTGTAATGATGGATTTGCTGATTTAAGTTTAGTTGCCAACTCGGGTATTTTTAGTTTTAATTGGACGTCAGATTTTGGATTTTCACAGATAGATGACCTGGTATCTTTTGAAGATCCATCAAATCTAATAGACCTTAATAATGTCTCTGCAGGTAATTATACTTTAACAGTGACACAGTATGAGGATGAGCTGGGTTTTTTCTTTGGCGATCCCATTGGAGATTGTTCTGTTGAGATAACTTTAACAGAACCTGCTATAATCTCAGCAGATTATACTGCTAGTCAATATGTTTGTAACAGTGATTGTGATGCTCAAATTACTGTGAATGCAACAGGAGGAACACCTCCATATTTATTTGAGCTAATTGATAGTGATAATAATATCGTTCAAACAAGTAATAGTGGCTCTTTCAATGGTGTTTGTGCTGGTGATTACAGTGTGAATGTATATGATTCTAATTGGTCTTTCTGTCCACAGGACCCAAATTATTGTTATGCCGAGGTTAATGGTATCAGTATTATAGAATCTTCAAACTCTGTTGATTTTAATTTAAACAACTTAGGGTGTGGTATTATAGAATCTGTTGATTTCGAGTTCTTAGGTGGGGATGGGCCTTATGATATTGAGCTATATATAGATGGAGTTTTAACATCTGTAGAATCAAATTATAATTTAAACACATGGACTTATCCATCTTCTGATTTGCAAACACCTTTACCGAGTAATGCTTTTGAATTAGAATTGTTTTTAGTAAATAGTTTAGGTTGTTCTTCTTCTATTGCTACTTCTTCAAATGAGCAAACAAGTTATGTTGAAATAATAAGTATTGACACTTCAGATCCAGAATGTCCAGATGATAATGGAAGTGTGGATAGTTTAGTTTTTATGAATTATGATGATGATTTGGAGAATAGTTCAGTCACAGTTTCTTTTTATTTAGATGAAAACAANAACTGTATTCTTGANACATNTGAGGAGGCATCAGAGTTAATTCAAGAAGTATTAGATGTTGAAACTAATGAAGAGATTGTACTTTATCAAGATGAAGAAGAAACTCTTAGTCTTGCTCCAGGAGATTATTTAGNNACAGTGTTAGATCCTTCTGGATGTGCTGANACTATATGTTTTTCTATTGGTTCTGTTCCAGAATTTAATTCTGATATTTATTTCACTTTCTCTGGGCCTAACACATGTGCAGGTGAATCAGGTAGTGCTACTGTGAGTTGGGATCCATTAGATGTAGGTGGAACACCTATTATAGATCCTGATTCTGGTGATCCTTATTATATTGTGCAATGGTTAAATCTTAGTGATCCATCTAGCCCATTAATTGAAAATGGCTGGAATAGTGTTACAGAACTTTCAGCAGGAGAATATCAAGTAACAGTNATAGATGCTAATGGATGTCCAGATGTTACAGAGTTTACAATATCAGAACCAGAAGATGGTCTAATAACAGGAGTTTCATCTTCAATTGCATCAACAACATGTTGTAATAGTTGTGATGGGGAAATTCTTATTAGTCCATATGGCGGTGTTGGAGATTATTATGTCGTAGAGATTATTTATCATCCACAACCAGGCGTCTCTATTGATTATGATGAATTTAATTTAGTGCCAGGTTTGAATCCTGAAATTGTNGTTTCAGGTCTGTGTCCAGGTGAATATGAAATAATTGTCCATGATTCAACAAATGAAATTTTTGATGTTTGTTTACCTGCTGTAGATAATATTGATATTTCAGCACCAGAATGTTTAGACTGGATAATTGAAACAGAGCCATTAGAGTGTTATGGTGATATTTTAACATGGGCTGGGGAAGATAATAATCCATTTAATGATCCTGAGACGGGGGCTGTTTTATATGTGTTTCCTGAAAACCAGGAGCCAAGTATTAATAATTTAGGAAATGCACTCGATGTTTATAATTTAGATGCAGGAACATATAATCTGTTAAGTGTTGCTCCATGGGGTTGTGTTGAAGATGCTGGTCAGTTTGAGATTGAAGAGCCTAATCAACTTGCTTCTGATATTAATATTTATGAATCTGACACATTGATTTATTGTAATGGTGATACTACTGGAATAATTTCTATTAACACATATTATATAGCTGATAATGGAGCATTTTATGAAGCTAATGACCCAATTACATATCTATGGTATTTTAATGGGAATTACATGCCTCAGTATGATAATCAAAATCTAATAGAAAACTTAGAGGCAGGAGTATACGATATATCTGTTAATAATCAATATGGTTGTGGACCTATAGAGCACACTGTTATAATAGAAGAGCCAGATATTTTATCCGTTTCTTTAAATCCTGCATCTGTCACTAATTTATTATGCTATGGTGATAATGATGGAGTGATTATATTAGATGTGGATGGAGCTTTATTGCCTAATGCAAACTATACATATCAATATCAATGGTCAGGAGTTGACTTTAATGGTAATGTCTTAAATTTTCAAGAGAATCAGCCAGCGCTAGATAATTTGTCTGCAGGAACTTATAGTTGTTATGTCGTAGTTGATGTTCCATCCGGCGAATCATCTACTTATCCTGCTTCCTGGGAGACATGTAACTTCACATATACAGAAACAATATATCAAGAGCCTTTATTTGAAATTGAAAATATTGAGACATCATTAGTTTCATGTGCAGGCATGATGGATGGTAGTATAGATGTTGAAATAACTGGAGGAGCACAGCCATATATATTTAATTGGGACTTCATTGAGGATCAATTTGATAGTGAGGGCAATTTAATTAGTGAAGGTGATTATTATATGAATAGTCAAGGAAATATTGTTAATTCTATTTCTGATTTGGGAGAGGGTTTTTACTCATTGGTAGTTACAGAGTATAATAATTGTGATCCTATTAATTATGTATTTAATTTAACAGAACCACTTGAGCTCACTTACCAAGAGGGTGGAGAAACTAACTCATATCCTGCAAATTGTTCGGAAGGAAATGGTGATGCTTTTTCTGGACAGATTACTATTCATTTAGATGATTTATTCTCACAAGTTAATGGGGGTAATCCATTTTCGGATGGCTCTTATAATAACCCCTTTATAGGTTTGGATGAGAGTTGTAGTTCAGTTTTTCAGTATGGAGATGTTATTGGAGATAGTATTGTTTTTTCAAATTTAATAGGTGATACTGATTATACAATTTGTATATCAGACGCTTTAGGCTGTTTTACATCATATTCTGTCTCTGTTTTCATTGACAATCCTGAACCTATTGAAGTGGAGGCTTATGGTGTTGATGCTAATTGTGGAGACAATGGATCTATTTATATTACTGATTTATTTTATGGCACACCTCCATATACTATTTTAATCTATAACGACAACAATAATTTAGTGTATGATTTTAGTAATGATGAACATATTCAATGGTTTGAGTTAGAAAATTCTGGTAATATTTATGACACTAATCCAAATCCAGATTGGAATGATAATAATTTAATAGACTTTGAATCTGACGTAGATGGTGATGGTTTATTAAATGAAGAAGATTCTGATATAGATGGAGATGGGTTGCTTAATATTAATGACCTGTATCCTTACAATTCAAATAATGACGGTAATTTTAGTGAGTCAGATCCAGATTTTAATATACATGAATTTGGATGGTATAATAATGTTCCACCAGGTGATTATTACATAACTGTGACTGACTCCAAAGGTTGTACAGGTGAATCTATTGATGTTGTGTCAGTTTTTGCAGATATTCCAGACGCTCCTGTCTCTACTTTACCTGGTAATTGTTATTGGGATACAAATCAGACATGTGACAGCTTAAGTAATAATGGGTCGATTGTTATTGACCCAAATGATATAGGTTTTATAGCTACATTATACCCTTATGAAATTTTTCTTGACGGAGAACTTATTGATGTGGTGGAGAATTGGGATACGGATGGGGATGATATTTTTGATTTATATATTATAGAAGATTTAGCAGCAGGAACTGCTTATTCAGTATCGATTNTAGATGNTAATGGTTGTGGNTATATANATAATGATCATTATTATGAAATAGATTTTTTATCAACTTTAGATGTTGATATTATAGGTTTTTGTCCGGAATGTGAAGAGTCTAGCAATGGAGGGTTTGCGTATATTTTAAACCCTATTGAAGATGATGTTTTCTCAGGGTCTATATTAGACCCAAATATTGAATCTATAATTGTAGGCCCTNCCAATAATAATGACCTTAACATNTTATATGTTGAGACTAGTTCTTTTAATAATAGTATTATGGAATGTTTAGATGATCCAGATATTGATAATGATGGTATCTTAAATAGTGAGGATGATGATATTGATGGAGATGGCTGGTTAAATTACGGCAATGATGGTGTTCCTGGAGTTGATGATGGTTTGGGTGATGATGATCCAGATATTGATGGAGACGGTATTATTAATAGTGAAGATTATGATATGGATTATAATTATAATGCTTTGAATATTGTTCAATTAGAGGGTTTNGATGAAGATTTTTATTATGTAGATAATATGTGGTGGGATGATATTCCTGANCCTAATGCNCTTGTTGATTATCACCAAAACTATTTAAATTTATTAGATGACACTACTGATTATATTNTAGGTGGGTTTTCTTATGGTAATTATGAGATTACAATTATTGATGAATATGGTTGTCAGTATATAGAGGAGATAGATATATCTAACGAGACATGTNGGTCTCAGTTTGGTTCTCAACAATGGGAAAATTGTTTATTTATCCCGTCTGTATTTACACCAAACTCTGATGGTATTAATGATTTGTGGGATATTTACAATATTGAATTATATGAGGAAACTGGTGTTAAGATTACAGTTTTTAATCGGTGGGGACAAATTGTTTATCAAAACACGGCAAATAATGCCCCTAGGGGTACATATAGTGATAAGTTGTGGAATGGTGAAAATTTAAAAGGCAGACAAGTTCAAATAGCAACTTATTATTATGTAGTCGAGTTAGATGAGTTTGATAAGAATTACACAGGTTATGTGGTGGTTAAAAGATAATTAAATGATTAAAAAATATACAGTATTATTATTCACCTTTTTTTACGTATCAATTGCGTGGGCACAGGACTATGAGCAAGATGTTCTGCCGATATTTCAAGTTAATTGTGCAGGTTGTCATGGTTTTGATGGTAGTGGTTTTACTTCTGGTTTAGATTTAACAGATCAGGCTGGTGTTCTTTCGGGAGCTACATCAGGAAATGTTGTTGTTTTTGGAGATTATGAAAATAGTCCTTTNTATCAAGAAATTAGTACTGGGAGTATGCCTCCTAGCTGGTCAGGAAATTCAGATTTAACCATTGATGAAATAAATATTGTTGTTAATTGGATTCAAAGTTTNGTTGATGGTTGTACAGATTCNTCAGCACTAAACTATAATCCTGAGGCTATTAATGATGATGGCTCTTGTGAATATGGTCCATGGGAGGTTGTTTCTACTGATGCTAATATGACGATTCAGATAGGTGTAGATGTTGTAACGATTGATGGAGATTCTCCTCCATTAGGATCTTTCATTGGAGCGTTCTTTATTAATGATGATAATGAATATGTTTGTGGTGGTTATNCTGAGTGGACAGGTGAACAATTAGCTCTTGCGNTTTGGGGATCAGAGGCTGGACAAGATAACGGCTTTGAGGCAGGAGAAGAAATTACTTGGGTNTTAGCAATTGAAGGAGAAGATTTTTTTGAAATATCTTCAAGTATGAATAATCAAAGTGTTTTTTCGGAAACTTTTGTTGCAAATGGTTTCGGTCAACTATTGTCAGCTGTATTTCAATCAGAGCAAATTGATAGTTGTGATGACCTATTAGCTTGTAATTATGGTGAAGTTGAGGCAGATTGTGTGGTTCCAGATCTTAATTTATGTGAAATATGTGATGATTTTGGTGGAATTATTGTTCAAGATGNTGATGGTGATGGTGTTTGTGATGATAATGAAGTGCTTGGTTGTACAGATGAAGCAGCATGTGCAAACTATGATCCGTTAGCTACAGATGATGATGGTTCTTGTTTGTATTTTAATACATGTGGTGTTTGTGGTGGTGATGATGCATTGTGTGTGGGTTGTATGGATGAAAATGCATGTGACTATGACGCTAATGCTACGATAGAGGGGGATTGCGATTTTATTAGTTGTGTGGGCTGTCTTGATCCAAGTGCTTGTAATTATGATTCAGATGCTCTTATAGACGGAGAATGTGTTTATCCATCTGAAGGTATTAATTGTGATGGTGTTGCTTTTGGTTGTGGGGATTCTATAGATTTACTTAATGGTCCTTTCAGCTTTAATGGTAATAGTTACTATATCTCTGGTAATGTTTATAGTTGGGATGCAGCTAGTGCTTTAGCAGAAAATTATGGTACAGATGTTTTTTACTTAGCAACTATAAATTCTCAAGAAGAGCAAAATTTTATTGCTAGTATTATAGATGGCTCAGAAAATTTATATTGGATAGGGTTATATCAAAACACATCTAATGTGAATTATTNTGAACCAGATGGTGGTTGGGAATGGGTAACTGGAGAGCCTTTAAACTTTGCTTTTTGGAATATAAATCAACCAGATAATGATGGTGGAGAAAGTTTTGCAGAGTTGTTGTATTATGAAAGTTTTGATTCACCAGGAGTATGGACATGGAACGATTCTGGTTCCGATGCTGAGAATTTATTTATTATNGAGTGTGGTCCATTATTTTCTACTGAAGGTTGTACTGATGATGGTAATCAGGCTTGGTCCCCGTTTCCGGGTGTTTCAGCATGTAATTATAATCCTAATGCAACAGAGGATGATGGATCTTGTGTTTATTTAGATGGAGTTTGTGAAACTTGTGAAAATGGAATAATAATAGATAATGATGAAGATGATGATGAAGTTTGTGATGATGCTGAAATTTTTGGCTGCACAGATGAAACAGCATGTAATTATAATGATGCAGCAACAGAGGATGATGGCTCATGTTTTTTTCCGAATTCAGATTGTGATTATTGTTCAGGTGCTACAGATGGAACAGGATTTGTGATAGATAATGATGCTGATAATGACGGTATTTGTGATGANGATGAGNTAGTTGGCTGTACAGATGAAGCAGCATGTGCAAACTATAATTCNTTAGCTACAGATGATGACGGCTCTTGTTTGTATGAAGACGAATGTGGTGTATGTGGTGGTCCTGGTGCAATATATGATTGTGGTTGTGATGTGGCTGATGGTTGCACGAATCCAAGTGCATGTAATTATGATCCAAATGCGTTATGTGATGATGGTTCTTGTGAATCATTATCTTGTGTCGGTTGTTTAGATCCAGATGCATGTAATTATTGTGATGACTGTACAATAGAGCCTTCTAATATATGTGATTATGACACTTGCTGTAATATTGAGGGGTATACAAATTATGATTCAAATTGTACTTGCCCTGATGTAGATGCATGTTTTGATATTTCAGATGGTTGTTTCCCTTGTGATGGTGTTACTATTACTCCTATTCCATACATTTTAACATATGGAGCATATAATGTAAGTTGTTATGGTGCTAGTGATGGATATATTGAATTTAACTTTAATACTATGAATTTAGCATCATCTGGTTCTGAACCTTATTCAATAGATGTTTATTACAATGATGATATAAATGGAGATGGTTTAATTAGNATAGATGANGAGATTTTTATAGGAACTGCAACAGAAGGAAANGATACNTTTGAAAACTTAACTGCTGGCACATATGTGTTTCAAGCATATGATTCTAATGGTTGTTGTTTTACACTACAAACAACACTCGATGAGCCAGGTGAAAACACTTTNTTACTTGCAGATTATGAGCCAATTGCGTGTCCTGATGGTGAGACAGAGCTANATTTCACAGTTGAGGGTTCAGTCGGTCAATTTGATGTTTTTATNGACGGTAATCTGTATGAAGAAAGTGTTGAAGGAGGTACTTTGACAGTATCCTCAAATGATTTTGACTCTGATGGTATCCCAGATGATTTTGTTCAGCTAAATACAAGTTTTTATTTTAATGAAAATTTTTGGCCAGAGGAATATGAAGATATTATGAATGAATGTGATGGTACTGTAAATACGATTTATATTAATATTGAAAATAATAACAATATAGATGATGGGGATTTAATTGGGGCATTTTATACGACAGGGGAGGGTGGTTTACAATCTTTTGGATATAATGAATATGTGTCTTCTTCGTCAGGTAGTAGCTTGTTGACTATTCAGGTTTGTGAAGGTNATGATAATGGATTTAATAATGGAGAAGAGGTTATCTTTTTAGTTTATGATGTCAGTGAGGATCTTATTTATGAAGTTGATGTGGTTTATGAGTCAAATCCGGATGGAATTAGTGGTGTTTTTTCTGATGTGTTTACATCTGACCCAACTTACTCAGGGATTTGGATTTCTTCACTTACGATTGTTGGCGTTTCAGGTACNGTTCCTGATTTTAGCTTAACGGTGACAGAGGGTGATTATGCTATAGANATACTAAGAACTGANTCTTATGATTCAAATGGTGATGGTGTGTTAGATGAGGTTTATGAGTGTTTAGTGGTGGATACTATAATAAATGTGATTGATCCAGACCCAATGTCTGTTGATGTTGTTATTGGTGGTGCGGTNTGTAATTATTTAGATGATAATAANAATATTCAATCAACACCAGAAGGTTATATTGAGCTAAATAATTTTATTGGAGGAACTCCTCCATACACATACACTTGGTTTGANCCCTCAGGTAATNTAATTGAACAGAGTTTTGTAAGTGGGGTAATGACCTTAGAAGATTTCGAAAACGATGGTGTTTTAGACGATTTAGATTTCTTAAATACGGGAATATANACATTAAATGTGCTNGATGCTAATCTTTGTNCATTTGANACTGTTGTTGAAATAGAGGGTTCAGATGTNCAATTAGGTGAAATTGAATTTAATTATAATCTTATTGCTTGTGCTGGCGGTACTACAGANATTAATATTNCATTTGCAACAACATCCAATGATTATGTNTTTACGTGGTTNAATTCGTCAGGTAATGAATTAGTTTCTGAGAGTTTTTCTGGATCAATTGATATAGATGATGTGTCTGAAGGAACATATACTGCTATTATTACAGATCCTTTAGGTTGCTCAATTCCACAAGTTGTAGATGTTGATATTAACCCATCTGGTCAGATAGCTATTTTTAATCCTTTTATTGACCTTATCTGCGAAGAGTTAGATGCGTATGTAAGTTTTATGGATTGTGATACAGAAGATGGTTCATGTATTGCTAATGGAGATGGACCATTTACTTATTCTTGGTCTTCAGTGGAATATGATTCAAATAATAATCCAATTTATACAGATCTTGGTTATCCAGAAACAACATCTTCTACAACTTTAGTTTTTGGTACATATGCTTTTTCTGTTACAGATTCAAATGGTTGTACAGGAGAGGTTATTTTTGATCTTATTGCTCCAGAGCCAATAGAGTTTGAGCCAGTAATATCTCCTATAATATGTCCAGACTTTCCTTTCGGCTCTATTTCATTGGAAATAATTAGCGGTAATCCAGGCTTATATGATTTTATTTTTGAAGGTGACACAACTACAATTAATGTAGGTGGATCTTCTGATTTAGGTTTTTCTTATTCTGTAACAGATGTAAATGCTACGTTATTGTTTAATGATGTTTCTATTTTTTCTAACGATGATATTATTGGTGTTTTTTATACAGGGTCTGATGGTATAACTTGTGGTGGTTCAACAGTGTATCAAGGAGAATCAGTATTTTCTATTGCTGTCTGGGGTGATGATAGTTCTACTATAGAGGATGATGGTTTTGAAGCAGGTGATGATATTTTAATTTTATTAAATTCAGGAGGTGTTGTTTACGAGCTTATTATTGTTGACTATTTAGTAGACTCACCTTTTAATTATGCTCCAAATGCAACATCGGCTATTACTGAAATTGTGATTGGAGATGAATTTGTTCAAGGTCCTAGCTTCACAACAGGTTTAATAGAGAGTGGAAGTTATTTTCTTGAAGTTTATGATGGTAATGATTGTTATTGGAGTGATTTAGTTACCATTGACCCTGTTGAGGAGTTTGTGTTTTCTAGTCAAGTGGTAAATCCTTCATGTGATGGGTCTTCTGGTGAAATCACTATTGATGTATTTGGAGGCACTCCAAATAGTATTGATGGTTATACCTTTATTTGGACTGGTCCGGATGGTTTTGCTACTATTGACGCAGGAAACTCTAATACAATAATTAATTTAGCTCCTGGTGAGTATAATTTAATAGTGTTTGATGATGCTGACCCTTTAGGTCCCGGAGACTGTATGTTAGATGGACAATTTGTTTTAGAGGTTGAAACTTCCGATCCCGTTATTTCTATTGCGGATGAAGTTTGTGAAGATGATGCTATGATTGATATATGTGTTGATTGGCCTGGTGTGATTACATTTTCTTGTGTTGGTGGTGGCTTAAATTTATCTAATGATTCTGAAGATGGATGTTATAGTTTTACAGATTTGTATGGAGGTGATTTTAATATAGGTTCATCAGGTGTTTCATATACTATTTCTGCATATAATGATAATAATACTTGTTCATATGAAACTACTGTTTTTATTAACGCTTCATCTGATGTAGTTTTTGATTTAGAAATTGAAGATGCCGATTGTGAAGATGGTGCGGGGTCTGTAGACATGATAGGTTTAGGTGGCGGTGATCCCCCTTACGATATAGATTGGCAGGGAATTAATACATTTGAAGCGCCCGCTACTCCTCCCGGGGCTGTGTATGAGGTTATTGTAACTGATGCGTCAGGTTGCGTGTATATTGAAGAATATGTTATAGGTAATGGTACCGAAATCAATCCAGCTATAGAATCAGTTCCTAATATATGTTATGGAGGCACCGATGGGTCTCTGTCATTTGATATTACTGGTGGTGGCTCAGGNTCCAACTATGATTGGNTTTTATATGGACCTAACTCACTAATAGATATAGTTTTAGAAGGCTCAACTTCAACAGAAACTTTAANCAATTTAGCTTCAGGAGTTTATACATTATATATAGAAGATTTTGATGCTGGTTGTGAATTATATACTACACATGAAATAACCTCAGATAACACAGAAATTATATTTGATGTTATTGATCCGACCAGTATTGATCTGTGGGATATTGATTTGGTTCTTGAAGTGCCATGTTATGATGATACAGAGTCAGTTGTTATGAATATTGAGGGTCAAGATAATTCAGATTTTTATTACTATTGGTATGCATTAGCAGATATAGATTCAGATGGTGATATAGATGGTGATAATGAATTGAATTCTAGTGATTCTGTTTTAGATTTAGGTGAACCAATTATTGAAGATGCTCTTGGAGTTGATGAGATTGTGTTGTCACCTTCTTATTATTGCGTGTTTGTGCGAAATGAAGATGGTTGTTTTTCGGATACTGTTTTGTTTAAGGTTGATAGTCCAGATCCTTTTGAAATAAGTGTTGATGATATTATGCTTGAATGCTATGGAGACAACACATCTGTTTCTGCTATTGTTACTGGAGGTAGTGATGGAGATATAGATGGTGATGGAATTCAAAATGAGGATGATCTTGATATAGATGGTGACGGTATATTAGATAGTGATGGTGATTGCATATCTAACTGTAATGATGATGACCCTGATATCGACAATGATAATATACCTAATATTGGATTTGATGGTATACCAGGTAATGCAGATGATGATGATTATATAGGTGGTAATATTTATAATGGTTTATCGACATCTCCGCATCCAGACTTTGAGAATGGATTAGTTTTTGTAGACATTAATAATCCATCTGTAGAAGTAGATGAATATAACTTATCATCAGGAACTTACATGGTTTATAGTTATGATACAAATGGATGTATGAGTAATGAAGAGTTGTTTGTTATTTCAGAACCAGACCCGTTAGGCGTGTCAATGTTTTACGACTATAATGCTATTGGTGTTGATGTCGAAATATTACCTAACACGCCTATTGAAATTTTATGTTTTGGTGATTCAATAGCAATTAATATTGCTCCATTTGGAGGAACCATTATAGAAGGTGAGGATGTTGTTTATAATATTCTCTGCATAGATGGTGATGGTGTTGAATATAATTTAGAAGAAGAAATGTTATCTACAGGTGTTTATAATATTTTTGTATCTGATGATATGGGTTGTGAAATCAATGATGTGTTTATTATTAGTGAATCTCCAAATCAATTAACTATGAATGCTAATGGGGTTATGCAGTATAATGATTTTCATATTTCTTGCAATGGGGAAAGTGATGGTGTTATAGAGTTTTCAGTTCCTCAATTTGCTGGTGTTTCTCCTTATAGTGTTGATATTTTTGACAGTAATGGAATCTTGATATCGGGTTATGAAAATATTCTTCCTGAAAATATCGGTTTTTTCGACTCTTTATTGGCCGACATATATACTCTAACTGTTACAGATTTTAATGAGTGTATGTTTGATATAACAGTTGAGTTAATTGAACCAGAAATTTTTAACGTATCAGAATTATATCCTATAAATGCTTCGTGTGATGAAGAATCAGATGGAATGTTTATTATCAGAACAAGTGGTGCTAATCCACCACTTTATTATACGGTTAATAATTTGCCTGAAGTTTATTCAACGATGGACACATTGTTAGTGGTTTATGAAAATAATTATAATTTAGGCACTATTTCTGATGAAATTGAACTTACTGAATCTGATATTCTTGTGCAAGGTCTTGATGTTAATTTAGGAAATAATCCACATAGCGTTCAGATATTATATGATTCTCAATCTTCTTGTTTAGAATCAGAAACAATATATTTCTCTATTGGTTCTGATGATAGAAATTGTCTTTTTATTCCTTCTGTCTTTACACCTAATGGAGATGGAATTAATGACACTTGGCAAATAGATGGAATAGGCTTATATCCTGATGCATCAATTAAGGTGTTTAACAGGTGGGGTCAATTAATATATGAATCAGAAGGTTCATATACCCCTTGGGACGGTGTTGGTTTAGTTAAAATTAGCGATCAAGAGATTGCTACTTACTACTACATTATTAACTTAAATATAAACGATAAAGATTACACTGGTAGTGTTACAATTAAAAGATAAGATATGATGAAATTTAAATTTACAATACTATTGTCGTTATTTTTTATAATAGCGAATTTAAAGGCTCAACAGTTACCTATGTATACTCAGTATGTATTTAATGATTATATGGTAAATTCAGCGGTTGCTGGAACTGTTGATCAAATCCCTATTAGATTAAGTTATAGGAATCAGTGGAGTGGTTTTACTGATATGCAAGGCAATAATATTGCGCCAAAAACATTTGCTTTAAGTGCTCATTCTCCTATTACTGATGCGGTAGGTTTAGGCGCTTTTGTTTATAGTGATGTAACCGGTCCTATTAGTCAAACCGCTGCACAATTGAGTTATAGTTGGAGAACGTGTTTGTCTCCAGAAGGTTCTTGTAGTTGGGATAAAAAACAATTTTTCTCACTTTCTTATGGAACTCGATTATTACAATTTTCATATGATGACACAGAAACAGTGGGTTGGAATGAATATTTTGGATTAGCAGATGACCCTGTTTTACCAAATGTCATTGAGACAGACATCTTAACTAGTCATGTTGTTGCAGCATATTTTTATACTGAATATTTTTATGCTGGATTAGGTGCTCAAAATTTATTTGCAAGACCATTAAAAATTCAGTCAGACCTCCTATATGACAACAAGCTAACAGCTGAGTATAATTTAATTGCAGGAGCTTATTTACCGGTTACTCAGGACAAATCTTTTGCTATGGAGCCCTCGTTGTTAACTAAAACAACTCGTTGGTCAAAAACTCAAATCGATGTAAGTCTTCGCTTTATTTATGAAAATGCTGTTTATGCTGGATTTTTATATAGAGCTTCTGAGGCAGCTTATGGTTTTTTATTTGGTGTTGAAAGTGGAGATTTATTTTTTGGGTATAGTTATGATACAGCTGTTGAAGGAATCAGTAATTATAGTGGAGGTACACATGAACTTGCAATTGGTATTAATTTAGATTTGTTTAAAAGAGCGGATAATGTCAGGTTGCAAAGCAGGTTTAAAAATCGAAGAATGTTATTGGATCCTTTTAGAGAGAATGATAAAAATGGTAATAGGAGAGGGTCAGGTTCTTAAAGTGTAAAAAAATGGACACAAAGTATATTAAACACCTAAATACAGAGGAAAAAGAAATCATTGTTGATGCTCAAACGGAGAGACCTTTTAGTGGTGAGTATAATAATTTTTTTAGAGATGGTATTTATGTGTGTAGAGCATGCGAGATTCAATTATTTGAATCAGGCACTAAATTTAATTCTAATTGTGGCTGGCCATCTTTTGATGATGCAATTCACGGCTCTATTTTAAGGAAAAGGGATTTAAGTTTAGGAAGAATAAGAACAGAAATAATNTGTTCTAATTGTGAAGGGCATTTAGGTCATGTGTTTGAAGGAGAGAATTATACAGTTAAAAACACGAGGTATTGTGTTAATAGTTTAAGTTTAAAATTTATACCAAAATAATAATGAAAAAAGCAATTTATTACATCATATGTCTTGTTTCAATCAATGGATTGATTGGTCAAGAGTTATTTATTCAAAATTCCGAACAAGTTAAAGGGAGTAAGCGAGTTATGGGAACAGAGTATAAGACGATTTATGACAACACCAATCATAGGTATCGTTATTTTGATGATTCTGGCACAGAAATCTTTTTAATTAAATCATTTAATGAAGATTCTGAGGAGTTGAATTTGTCTATTGAAAAAAACCCTGTAACTGAATCAGTTGAAATCATTATTGATAATAATGTGATTGGTTTTGTGTTAAATTCTACTATTTATGATTTAGATATGTTAGAAATTGGAAAATTGTTTGGTGGTAGATATTCTCAGGAAAACATAAATGATTTTTGGGAGGGTGTTGATTACAGTAAAGGTAATATTTCTATTTATGATTATACAGGTATTTATAAAATAGGAAGTCTATATTACAAGCCTTTTGTTGATCATTACGCTATTATTGGAATGGATAGGGTNGAAAATCCAGATTCTTTAGACTCTAGAGTTCTTAGGAAAACAATTAGAAATACACAAAAAATATACAAGAAATTGATGAGGCAATACAATGTTAAAAGAAATCCGGATGATCAAGAAATTAAGATAAAGGCTGATGAGATTACAAGATCATATTTAATTGTTATGGAAGATCTTGGAATTGAGGAAAAAAAAGACAAAAAATTTCTAGGCATTATTCCTCTTGAAGAAATTATGGATGAAGAAAGACGATCTAATTGGAGTGACGATGAAGGTTATGTGCCTTATACCAAAAGAACAATTGAGGGACATCAACCTGATTCTAAGATTGAAAAAAATGAACTATATAATCCAAATGAAGAGTAGTGGTTAAGGTGTGATTTCGTAATTGANAATTAANTTATTGTGATTTTTTGGAAGCCTAAATTTTATTGAAATTTTCTTATTGGTTGTTACTTTGATTTTTCTATTTAACAGTTTTGGGTATTTTAATGTTTTAATTAGCCTAACAGCTTCTTCATCGCAACCATACCCAATCCCATTTATTATATTCACATCAAATACTTGACCTAAAGGATTTACTTTAAATTTTAAAAACACATCGCCTTCTATTTTGTTTTCTAATGCATTTTTTGGGTATTTTAAATTTGTTTTAATAAATTTCTTTAGCGCTTCATTTCCGCCAGGGTATACAGATTTTTTAATAAACCTTTTTTCCTTCATAATCTAAAAAAAATGACACAATGTCATTNTTTTTTTTAAAAAACAGACATATNGTCATCTAATTTATAATGGCACAATATATGCTGTATTCAAACTGTTATTAACTTTAAAACTATAAAAAATGTTTGAACTAATTAAAAATAATCAACGATTAGGTGCTATAGATTCATTATTAAATCAGTTTTTCAATGATTCAATTTGCACTTACAATCATTCTATCTCTAATCTAGATTATAATTATTCCTCAGATGAGAAAAATTATNATATAGATTTAGCATTACCAGGTTTAGAAAAAAAAGATNTTAATTTAAATGTGAGTGATAATTATCTTTTTTTAAATTATGAATCTAGTGATAACAACAGATNATCTTTCTGGAATCAATCTTTTAATAGGAGAATTAAATTGCCAGCAAATATTGATATAGATAGTATTGCTGCTCAATTAAAAAATGGTATTTTATCAATCACNATCAATAGAGTTAAACAAGAGTCTGATATGAAAAAAATAAATATTAAATAATTATTGGATATGGATAATAAGTTTAATCACTTAACAACAGAGCAATCGAATCTAATAATTTTAAAAGCTTTATGTATTCTAGAGGAAAAGAAGTATTCTCAATTGGCTAATTGGCCTTTTGAGGATATTTCTATCGATGATATATTTAATCAAATTCAATATATATACTCAGACTCAGTGATTAAAGATAAGTTTATTAAATTTTGTTTGAGTCACATCGAGAAAAAGAAGCAGTATTCTGTTATTGAAGGAATGTTTAATTTAATTGCGTTATTTGAAGATTTAGAGAGGTATGAGGATTGTATCGTGTTGAAAAATATAAAAGATAGTATTTTACTTGACTTACAAAGAGTAATTTAATGACTTAATGGGGTAGGATAGAATATATTCTTTGCCTATATTTATTGAGCATGAATGTTAAAATAGAAAAATCTTGGAAACAGCGATTAGATNCAGAATTTCAAAAGCCTTATTTTTCTAATCTAGTTTCTTTTATCACAAAAGAATTTTCAGAAAAATCCATTTATCCAAGTGGGTCATTGATTTTTAATGCTTTTAATAATTGTTCTTTTGATGATGTTAAGGTAGTAATCTTGGGTCAGGATCCNTATCATGGAGAAGGTCAAGCGCATGGTTTATCATTNAGTGTNCCTGATGGTGTTAAAAAGCCACCTTCATTAAAAAATATATTTAAAGAAATTGAATATGATTTAGGAATTGAAGCTCCGGNTTCAGGCAATTTGCTTAGATGGGCCAATCAAGGTGTTTTATTGTTAAATTCCATTCTCACTGTCCAAAAAGGTAAACCTGCCTCACATCAAATGAAGGGCTGGGAGGNATTTACAGACGCTGTCATAGATTTATTATCTAAAGAAAAGAAAAACCTTGTTTTTATGCTTTGGGGTGCTTATGCGTACAAAAAAGGACTTAAAATAGACAGAAACAAGCATCTGGTTATTGAAACTTCTCATCCATCTCCTTTTTCTGCAGATAAAGGTTTTTTTAGGTCTAAGCAATTTAGTAAGTGTAATGATTATTTAGAATTTTATAAAAAAGGTATCATTAATTGGTGATAAATTTCTTTTATTACTTATTTTTGATTTAATACCAAACTAAATTATTTATTGTTATGAAATTATTTAAATTATCTGTTGTTTTTTGTTTTTTATTATGTGCATGTAGTGAATCAAAATTAACNCCATCAGAGGCAGCGCAACAAGCTTGTGAGTGCATGAAATTAAGTAAAGATGGTTCAGAGGAAGGTCTTCAGGCTTTTAAAGATTGTAATACAAAAACTACTGAAATGATTAGTGAATATAGAGAAGATGTTGAGTGGATGGGTCAGTGGAGAGAAGAATTAATGAAAGTATTACAGGAATGTATGAGTGAGTAAAAAGCTATTATTTTGAATCATATACTCATGAAGCTAAATACTACTTTATTTTTTTATTGTATTTTTTTAATCCTTGGAGCTCAGGATTCTTTAACCTTTACTAATCTTATTACTTTGCCTGTTAATGAGGTTGAAAGCCAAGGAAAAACAGGTACTTGTTGGAGTTATGCAACTGGATCATTTCTTGAATCGGAGTTGATTAGATTGGGTAAGGGAGAACACGATTTATCTGAAATGTTTGTAGCAAGAAATGTTTATCTTGAAAAAGCAGATAATTTTGTTCGAAGACATGGTAAAACAAATTTTGGAGAGGGTAGTCTTAGCCATGATCTAATAAATACAATTAGTAAATATGGGCTAGTACCTAATACTGCATTTAATGGTTTAGTAACACAATCCGATAAACATAATCATGCCGAGTTATCATCTTTACTAAAAGCTTATTTAGAGGCTGTTATAAGTAATAAAAATCCATCTCCTTTATGGAAAGTGGGCTATGCTGCTATNTTAGATGTTTACCTAGGTGATATTCCGTCATCTTTTCAGTGGAATGGAAAAACCTATTCTCCCAAAACATTTGCGGAATATTTAANCTTTAATACGAGTGATTANATTAATCTAACTTCTTTTNCTCATCATCCTTTTTATAGTAATTTTATTTTAGAGGTTCCTGATAACTGGTCNAATGGAACTTTTTATAATATACCGATTGATAATATGATGAATATTGTTAAAGAGGCATTAAAAGATGGTTTTACTATAGCATGGGATACAGATGTTAGNAATGATGGTTTTGATGCTAAAAAGGGCTTAGCAGATGAAAATAGTGAAGTGACCCAAGAATTAAGACAAGAAAAATTTAATAATTATACTGTTACTGATGATCATTTAATGCACATTACTGGAATGGTTCAAGGCAGTGATGATAAATTGTATTTTCGTGTAAAAAACTCTTGGGGTAGTGAAATTGGTTTAGAAAGCTATAAAGGATACGTNTTGGTTTCTGAGAGTTACTTTAAATTAAACACAATATCTATTATGCTTCATAANGATGCTATTCCTAAAAAGATGTTAAAAAAATTATTTTAAAAAACACCTCTTCTCGATACTCCCATCATCATATCTTTCAAATATTAATGTATTATGAGTATTGATGTCAATCTCTCTCCCCAAAACATCTGTAGTTTTAATAAGTTTTTTGAATGTGATATNGTAATCAAGGTTAGAGCAATCTTGATCTGGGTTATATACTGTCGGTGAACAATCTATTTCGTCACAAATATCATCACCATCAATATCATTAATGCATTTACATTCACAGTCATAATATTCCGGATATTCCACTAAACAGTCATCTTGTACATAAAAACAATTTTCAATAATATTAATCACTGCTAATGGATCGTAATTACAAGCCGCAAACCCTGGGTAGGGTGACCATATTTGATTTCCATCATCCATACAGCCCTCTGTTGGNACACACGAATTACAATCTTGATTGCCTGCTAGATCTTCAGAGCATTCATATATGTATTCTGAAATATCACATTCGTCAGTACAGTATTGGGTAGTTGTTAATTCTACACCATTACCTGATCCGTTTAGTAAAGTAATCTCATTACTATATGATCCATCAAACTTCCAGTATCCTATTAATCCCTGTTCTTCAGATGTNTTTAAATTAATACTTGCTCTTTCTAAAACCTCTTCTGAACTAAGAGCTCTATTCCATATTCTTACTTCATCGATATTAGCATCCGCTGGTTCTTCTACTAATTGATTGTTACCAATCCTTTTGACACTTTCTTGAGTTAAGGCGAATAATTGATCAAAATATACATAGGTAACACCTTGCGACCCTATTAGGCCATCTATATATATTCTAATACCAGTAGCACAATATACAGCTGTTACATTATGCCATCCATCTGTATTGCTTCCACAATCAGTATCTATTAATCCGGCAGAAACTGCTGTGTAAGGATATTCCCATTCAACATTATTGTTGTTGAAATTAGTTNGAAGGTCTTCTCCTTCGAAGAATGCTTCTATTTTACCACCTCTATTTCTAACAACATATCTGTATGAGTCTTGTGAGCCAAAATCAATGTATGTAGCGAAATCTTCAGGATTTTGATAAAAATTATCATCATGTACCCAAAGAGATATAGTTAATCCATCTGTATTGTCAAAATAAATATCATCAGCATCTAAATAATCACCGTAATCTAATACTTGAAGACTGCCACAATAAATACAGGAACCATCGTCACATATAGCATTCATATCGTAATTAACAGCTGTATTATCTGTACATCCTTGTAAACCAAATTCAACATTTATTGCATCACTATCACTACATTCAACACAGTTTTCATATGGTATATCAATACTTAAATTAATTTGATTATTACCACCAGCCATTCCAGGAGTGTACAATCCAGGACCACTACCATTATTAGAAAAGAATGTCCCCCAAATTAATTCATCGACCACAAAGTCTGTGCCTTCAAANTCCCACAAAAATAAAGGGTCAATATTTGATATACATTCATATATCGATAAAACTTGCATGCTTGTTAAGTTATAATCATAAATAGCAATATTGTCATAGTAGCCATCAAGTTCGAAGCTAGAATAGCCAGCTGGGTCAATTCTTGCCCCAAAGTGCATAGGTTCATTATTGTAGTTCATTCCTTCAAAATTGCCATATTCTATATTGTTATTAGTTGCAATCATATCACCATTAATAAATATATTCATACTAGAGGGGTCATTTCCACCATCATATGTACATNCTATATGGTTCCATTCATTTGTAATTGGAATCTGATCAGCTTCTGTGGTTATGCTAATAGAGTTATTCGAATCTTGGTATAATTGAAAAGATAATGTGTTTTGGTCTATAAATAATTGCATCGAGCTTGCATTATTATCCCCATTAATGTCGGAATAACCTTTATCACACAATTGGGTAGTTGAAAAATTTTCTGATTTAACCCAAAATGAAACTGAAAAAGGGTTATTGCTAGAAAATAAGTTGTTTATAGTTTCATTTCCACCACTTTCTAATACAGAAGGAGTATTGATTTTTACAGAATTTTGGTTAATCTGTCCTGAGTTCACTTCTAAGCTATATTCTCCTGATTCTGTGATTATAATAGATTGAGATATTTCTCCTGTAGACCATGAGTATGAATCGTATCCTTCTCCTGCATCTAATATTATTGATTCTTCACATGTTATAATATTTTCACCTAAATCAATAGGGGAGATGTACTCACATGAGTTGTTCTCACAGATTGCATCAGGATTGTAATTGCAAGCTAATGCGTCTGTGCATCCTTGCGAATTAAATGTTACATTAATTTGATCTGTAGTTGAGCACTCTGGTTCACAGTTAATTTCTAAAATAAACGATTGCCAATCATACCAGCAGCATAAATCGTTAATAATTGATCCATTTATTTGACCACAGTATTCATCATTGCCACATACTGAAGACGATGAAGGCCACATATTAGGTAAATTATTAATATCATAATTTGTTTCATCTACCCATATAATATTATTATTGACCAATGTGCTGTCCCCGTTTGATGTAAAATAGCCTTCATCTACTAAGCCAATCCAGTGTTGTTCTGTGGTTAAGTTTGTAATGTATTCAAATTCTGCTAGACTGGAAAAGGTTACAAGGTTTCCTCCAAATAGAATAGATTGATTATATGCGTCAAACCAGGAGCTTGATGGGGTGTTTGANGAATAGTAATGACTATTGCTAAATGACCCTAAATATTCAAAGCCTTCTATTTCTTCATAGTCACCTTCTTCATCACAATTTAATCCATTAAATTCTAATATTTCGACACTATAGGTTCCAGACTGATTCACTGTAATACTTTGAGTTGTTTCTCCATTAGGTAACCACAAATAAGAGCTATATCCTTCTCCTGCGTCCAGTGTTATCCATTCTTCACATGTTGTAATATCATCACCTAAATCAATCTCTAATGGGTTAATTGTTAGATTCAATACAGCTATGCTGTCACATCCATCAGAATTTAGTAAATCTGGTGTGCAATTAGTTTGAGTATCATTAGTAAATTCGGAGCTATTAATAAAATNCCCATTAACATTATTTACTTGATCATACACTGTGCTTCCATCACCTTCATTAAAATCAAAATATGCTATCAACTCTNCATTATTCATGCAATTCATGTCATCGATAANCTCCTGAGGACTTAACTCTTTACCATAAAGTTTAAAGTCATCCATTAAGCCGCCATAATAATAAGCTCCAGTAAAGCGTTGTCCTATCATAAATTTGTTGCCTGGTGATTTTATTATACTTGAGAAAGAAGTGTCATCACTATTGTCATTTGATACTTCTTCACCATTAATATAGAATGCTCTAGAATTAACCGTATATGTAAATGCTAAATGTATCCATTCATTATCAAGCTCACTCTGATTTGCAATATTATAACTACATGCATCCCCATTACTATAATGACACAAAATGCCATTATCATCTAAACCAGCACCAATAACATAATTTTCGATTCCATTTAATTCATCTCCATCACACTCAAAAGAGAATAGGCATTCATTTAAGCCATAAGAATTAGGATTATATATTGTCCAGTCATTTTTAACCCACATTGTTATTGTTAGTCCTAAATCTGAATTAAAACTAAAATTAGGATTTGCTTCGATAGCTCTTACTCCATTGAAAGGTATAGAATAATCATTTATTATAGTATCATAGTAATAAACACCAGTGTTATTGTAAATCACATCATTCCAAGTGTAAGGTCCGCATGTTGTGATAGTTGTTTCACTTGATGTAGGATAAGTGCAAGAATTATCATCTTCGTTAGCATTTTCATTATAATTACATGCTGCTTCATCTGTGCAACCTAAAATAGGGCAGGCGTTAATTTCCATTATAAATTGATGATTTCCATTTAAGTCAACACTTGATGTTCCAGGCCAGTTAATTATTNCACAATCATCATTGCTTGGATTGTTTAANGCTTGATAATTATTAATAAAATATGCGCTACCTGTGCAACAGATNTTTTCCATTTCACACAAAAAAGGTAATTCNTCTTNTGTTAAATTNGCCAGNTGTCCTCCTANATTGTTTGTTACAGACACAGCTTGTTCGTAATTTAGATTTGCATAATCTCCTCCTGACCAAATGGACACATAATAATACTTTCCATTATAATATTGAGGAGAATAGAAGCCTGGAATGTATTCTCCAATAATCTCATTATCAGGACAGTAACCACAAGTATCTAAATATTCACACAAGCTATTATATTCTTCCACAGAATTTGGATTATAATTACAAGCTTCTTCATCCATACAGCCTTCTTCCAAACATCCTCCAATAATCTGATCTAAGCATTCTTCATCATTTTGATTAGGAGTGTATTCGATATATGTTGCTCCAAATATTGTTCCATTATATGCGTTGGTATTGTCACTTGATGAAACATCGCTAATTTGATTAAATAGCACTCCTTGATTTTCAAAGTTATAGTATAGCTCTAATCCATCCTCATTACCAGTTATATCTGCACTTTGGTAATATAGAACCTCTTCATCAGTTAACAACTTGCTCCATATCGAAACATTGTCCATTAAACCTGAAAAATTATTTACTTGAGTATTAAAATGAGCACCTAAAATTAAATCACATCCATTTACAGTTGGTGAATAGCCATTAGTAAGAATACTGTCTGTAATCAAAATTCCATCTCTATATATTTTTCTCTCTAATGTGTTTGAGTTATATGTGGCAGTCCAGTTTGTCCAACAGTTAGTTGCGTAACTTTGACCTGTGTACATACCTATATATCCCGGTGTTGGTTCATAGAAATCTATCCCCACGCATGATCCTGTTGGACAAGCATCGTAAGACTGACCATTGTATCCAAAGTATATCATTTGATTGTTTGCTCCAAACCAACTTTGATTATCACCAATAAAAGTATAATATCCACATGGATCAAAATTTTCTAATTTAACCCATATGCTGAGAGAAAAATCTGTATCAAATAAATTTAAATCTGGGTCAATTAAAACATAATCATCAATTCCATCAAAACTCATAGCATAATTATTTTGTGAAAACACAATATTATGCATAATAAACAAGGTCATTATTAAAACACGTAAATCCATCATAATCAAAATTTTACACAAAAATACTAATTATTATCACGTTGCTAACATAAACACAATTGTCTTATAATTATTATTATGTTAAATAGNNTTTTATTGAGTTTTGATGTTGAATCTTCCCTATTTTTTACACTTTTTATTAAATTGAAGTTATTATGAGTGAAATAATTATTGAAAATACTTTTTATTATTATGCTTTAATATCATGGATTGGATTATCTATTATCACATTTATATTTCTAATAGTATCTAAACCTAAAACATATGGTAGACATATAAGAAAAGATAAATTCTCTATAAATAATAGATTAGGATGGTTTTTAATGGAACTACCTACAGTTTTGCTGATGCCTTATTTCTATTTTAGTAATGTGACAGATTATAATTTAGTAGTATTATTCTTTATCACTCTTTATATGATCCATTATTTAAATAGAGTATTTATATTTCCTTTTAGAATAAAGACAAAAGGTAAAAGGATGCCGCTATTAGTAGTTTTTTCAGCTATAGTATTTAATGTGTGTAACACCTACTTGATAGGTTATTACTTTGGAAATTTATCCCCTATTTATGACATAAGCTGGTTTTGCTCTCCGTATTTCATTATAGGTTTTATAGTATTTTTAACAGGAGCATATATCAACAATCATTCTGATACAATACTTATTAATTTAAGAAAAGGCTCTGAAAATGAATATAAAGTCCCTTTTGGGGGATTGTTTAAATATGTGTCATGCCCTAATCATTTTGGAGAAATTATAGAATGGATTGGTTTTTCTGTGTTAACATGTAGTTTGCCAGTTTTTGCGTTTGCATTATGGACTATTGCTAATCTAATTCCTAGAGCAATTCAACACCATAACTGGTATCATGCGAAATTTAAAGATTATCCTAAAGAAAGAAAAGCTATTCTACCCTATTTAGTTTAGTCATCTATCAGATAACCATTAAATATAATCGTGCTATTCTCATTAGCACTAATCTGAATATTACTATTAAATGACATGTTGTCTATCCCNCCATATAACCCACCATAAGGTATCGTAAGTAGATTATTGTTTCCATTATCAAAATCATTACTTGTCAACATAGTTAGCCCCCAGCTTTGAGTAACAATAAGTTTTTTTCCGGGTTCAATCGTAAAGCTTTCTGGATAGGATAGCACTTGATATATAGGCTCAATATTTGTGTTAGTCACATCATATAAATAATACATTATAGTAATATATCCTACATTGTCTTCACTAGGCAATGATATATAAATAGAATCGTTTTCATGAAAAATAATATTATTTAATCCCTGTAGTGGTAATGGGTCGGTATTTTCTACTGGAGATGTATCTGAATAAAGAACGCCATCTCTTTTTAATCTAATATTACTATAACCACTCCCTCCTATTTGCTTAATTCGCATATATTTTCCTTCTGGTACAATAAATTCAGCGATAGAATCTCCAGCCGAAATATCCATGGGTAAGCTTTCCCAATAATTAAATACTCCATTATGAAAGTAACTTTCTTGTATATCACTTAGCAGTTCATCATTCGTGTTTTCTATATTAGGGTTGGTGCTAGAACTTCCACTTGATGAAAAATAATCTTCATCTACTATGTAGCCGTTAAATCCTCCACCTGATTGAAATATACTACCCTCATTGATGATAAGAGGAATCACATTGCTTTGTTCTTCGTCAAATAAAATGTCATCATTGGGTAATCCAGGAGCTTTTAAGTTTGCTCCAGCATGAGAAGTGATAATTAAAATTGAATCTGCAGGTACTGTATGCTCGTTGCCTGTATAATCAGATCTTAAAATAACTTTCACTCCTTTTGGAACGAGTCTTCCAACAAAAAACTTACTATTTGCTGGAGAACTACCACAGACATCTCCCATACAGCTTATAGTTGTTGATTCAGGAATAATAATTGGCGCAGTCTCTTTTTCTTCCAATAAAGATAGAGGGTATTCTAAATTAGTAATAAAATCACCACGTCCTCTTATTATATATAATGTGCTATCCATAGGAACAGTGTAGTCAGTGTCTATTAAACCATTAAAATAAATTGTATTACCACGTAGCCCATCAGGAAACCAGAGGTTATAATGGTTAAATTCGCCACTAGAACTTGTGTTTATGTCCTCAGATAAAATATCCACTACCTCTTGTAGTGATTCAATATTTTCATCTGTTAAGCCATTTAAATTTTCATTTAAACAAGGGTATTGTTCAGATAATTCCTCAGCAGTATCCCCTACCCCTAGTATTAAATTTTCTAGAATATATGCATCTAAGTAATCAACATCTCCATCACAGTTTAAATCACCAATTATGCTACTAATAGTAGCTT
>PAVX01000020.1 GCA_002713285.1 Flavobacteriales bacterium | reverse complement strand
ATGGCTGCTAATTGACCAAATATGGGAGGACTTAATCTTGCTTGAGAAAATTTAAGTGCCGTATTAATAACTTCCTTATTTTTAGACACAATACAACCAATTCTTGCTCCACACAGACTATACCGTTTTGATATTGAGTCTATAACAATAGTATTTTTTTGAATATCCTCCAAGGTTAGTATCGAATGATGTGTTAATTGATCATAAGTAAATTCTCTATATACTTCATCAGCAATTAAAAAAAGATTATGTTGTTTAATGAGTTTTGCTAATGCTTTTATCTCAGACAAGGTATATAATGCGCCAGTTGGATTACCAGGGTTGCATATTAAAATAGCTCTTGTTTTTTTGTTTATTTTTTTTTCAAAATCACTAATTTTAGGTAACTGAAAACCTTTATTAATTGTACATTTAACTGCTTTTATTTCAATGTTCCCTGCATTACTAAACCCATTATAGTTAGCATAGTATGGGTCTGGAATAATGATTTCATCTCCCGGATCACAAATACAATTTAAAACTGTGCTTAAAGCTTCAGAACCACCAGTTGTAATCAGGATGTCTTTGTATGATATAGTATTATTAATTTCACTATAGTATTTAGCTATTTTTCTTCTATATTCTTCGATTCCAGCAGAGTGACTATATTCAATTTTTTCAACTTGAAAGTTGTTTATTTTTTCAATCACATTGCTTGGTGGTAAGATGTCAGGTTGACCTATATTTAAATGTAGAACATTGATTCCTTTTTGTTTTGCATTTTCAGAATATGGGACCAATTTTCTAATTGGAGATTCGGGCATATTTTGCCCTCTTTTTGAAATTTTTAACATTGCATGTTAATTTGCTTTTGGTACTAACCCAGATTGTTTTTTAACAGGAGCACCTACATCTTTTTTTGCAGCTATCACCTTCCCTTTTATTTTTACAATCTTGGTTACATTTTTAGCATTTGAGGTAATGGTGATACTTTTATTAAAAGACCCAACTCTTTTCTCGTCATAATTAACTTTAATCATACCACTTTCTCCAGGTAATATTGGTTCTTTTGGGCATTCAGGTACAGTGCAGCCACAACTACCTTTACACTTTGAGATAATTAGAGGCTCTTTTCCCGTATTTGTAAATTGAAATTCACATTTTGAATTTGCATCATCATACTGCATAAATTCTCCTAAATCTATAATTTCATGTTCAAATGTTATTTCAGGAGCATTGTGATGAATTACAATATTTTCTTGAGAGAAAACAATTGTTAAAAAAAGACTAAAAAAGTATAGCACAATAGATTTTGTGTTCATGGTAGTATTATTTAAATAATAATAAATTTAGCCCAAATTTAGTGGTTTATATTATTTATTACAAATTCAAATAGACCAATTTTAAAATTATTATATCTTGTAAAAATTTGTAAATTGTGCTGTAAATCATTAAAATAATGGATACTAGGTATAGCCCAAAAAATATTGAATCTAAGTGGTATAATTATTGGACTGAGAACAACTTGTTTGATTCAGAACCTAATGATAAAAAACCATACACTATTTTAATACCACCTCCAAATGTCACGGGTATTTTGCATATGGGACATATGCTAAATAACACACTGCAAGATGTGTTGATAAGAAGGTCTCGATTATTAGGATTTAATGCTTGTTGGGTCCCTGGAACTGATCATGCATCTATAGCTACTGAAGCAAAAGTAATCAAGAAATTAAAAAATGAGGGGATAGAAAAAAAAGATTTATGTAGAGAAGAATTTTTGAAACATGCTTGGGATTGGACAGATAAACACGGAGGTATTATTTTACAGCAACTTAAAAGATTAGGTGCTTCTTGTGATTGGAGTCGAGTTAAGTTTACTATGGACCCTGATATGTCAGAATCTGTTATTGATGCCTTTGTCACTCTTTATAAGAAAGGGTATATTTATAGAGGTAAAAAAATGATTAATTGGGATCCTGAGGCTCAGACTGCTGTTTCGGATGAAGAAGTAATTCATAAAGAACAAGAATCTAAATTATACTATGTTAATTATAATTTAGTTGATTCAGAGGCTGTTATTACCATTGCTACAACTAGGCCTGAGACTATTTTAGGTGACACAGCTATTTGTGTACATCCCACTGACAAAAGGTATTTGTCTTTAATTGGAACAAAGGCTATTGTACCATTAATTAATAGAGAAATTCCAATTATATCAGATGAATATATTGATTCAGAGTTTGGAACTGGTGCTTTAAAAGTGACTCCAGCTCACGATATTAATGATTATTTAATTGGAGAAAAAAATGATTTGGAAATCATTTCGGTTATTGATAAAAATGGCTGTATGCATAAAAATGCTTGCTTTTATGTAGGTGAAGATAGATTTTTGGTGAGAGAAAAAATTATAAAAGACATTGAATCACTTGGACAGCTTCATAAGATTGAATATATAAACAATAAAGTTGGTTTTTCAGAAAGAACAGATGCTGTGATAGAGCCACGTTTATCTAGTCAGTGGTTCATGAAGATGGATCAATTAGCATCTCCAGCGTTAAATAATGTTATTAATAATAATATTAATTTTTATCCAAAAAAATTTAAAAATGTTTATAAACATTGGATGGAGAATATTAGAGATTGGTGTTTATCGAGACAACTTTGGTGGGGTCATAGAATTCCTGCATTTTATTATAATGAATCGAATTATGTGGTTGCTAAAAGTATAGAAGATGCTTTAATTATAGCCAGAGAGGAATCGGGAAATGTTAATTTGTCATTATCTGATTTAAAACAAGATGAAGATGTTTTAGACACATGGTTTTCATCATGGTTATGGCCAATGAGTGTTTTCGATGGTATTCGTAATCCAAATAATTCTGATTTCACTTATTATTATCCAACAAATGACCTTGTAACAGGTCATGATATTTTGTTTTTTTGGGTTGCTCGTATGATAATAGCAGGATATGAATTTAATCATATGCCTCCATTTAAGAATGTTTATTTCACAGGCATGGTCAGAGACAAAAAACGACGTAAAATGTCCAAGTCTTTAGGCAACTCACCTGACCCGATTGAATTGATTAATAAATATGGTGCAGATGGAGTGAGGTCGGGAATGTTGTTTTCTTCTCCAGCGGGTAATGATTTACTGTTTGACGAGACTTTATGTGAACAAGGAAGAAATTTTTCTAATAAAATATGGAATGCTTTTCGTTTAATTAATTCTTGGGAATCTAGACAAAATAAGCAAAATATTATGTCAAAAGAAACTATTGTTTGGTTTGAAAACAAGTTGTCAGAAGATATAGAAAAAATTAATAAATTCTTTTTAGAATTTAGAATTTCAGATGCATTAATGGTTATATATAAACTTTTTTGGAATGAGTTTTGTGGGTATTATTTAGAGATTATAAAGCCCTCAGATAAAGTTATTGATGTTGCTACCAAAGAAAAAACACTTTATTTTTTCGAAAAATTACTTATTCTACTTCATCCATTTATGCCATTTATAACTGAAGATATTTGGCAAAAAATCATTTCTAGAAATAAAGGGGATAGTATATCATTTTGTCAATGGCCCAATCCATTGGTGGAGAAGGTAGATTTTCAAAAAATAGAAAATTTTAATCATTTATTTAAAGTTATTGCATCAATAAGAAACATAAGAAAGGAAAAGAATATTTCATTCAAAGAGAAATTATCTTTATTTGTTGACAATAAAGAAGTTCTTTTTTTAAAGGACATTCTTCAAAAAACATGCAACTTGGATGAGGTTCGTTTGTCTGAAGGTCATAATGAGGATTGTTTTCCATTCTTAGTAGATAAAAGTAGATATTTTATTCCATTGACATTTGACATAGACTCTTCAGTTGAAATTGAGCGAATTGAGAATGAGATAATATATTTACAAGGTTTTTTAGAGGCTGTTAATCAGAAATTATCTAATGAGAAATTTACTTCAAATGCTCCTAAAAAAATCATTATGATGGAAGAAAAAAAACGACAAGATACTATCATCAAGTTGGAATCTTTAAAAAAACAATTAAATTCATTCAATGGATCCAATAATATACAATCCAAGTAATAAAATAAGAATTATAACTGCTGCATCTTTATTTGATGGTCATGATGCATCGATTAATATTATGAGACGTATTTTGCAATCAACNGGTTGTGAAGTAATTCATCTTGGTCATGATAGAAGTGTAGAGGAAATTGTAAACTGTGCTATTCAGGAGGATGCTAATGCAATTGCTATNACTTCTTATCAGGGTGGTCATGTAGAGTATTTTCAATATATGTTTGATTTNCTNAAAAAATTTAATAGTTCGCATATTAAAATTTTTGGNGGTGGNGGTGGAACAATTTTACCAGAAGAAATTAAACACCTACACTCATATGGTATAGAGCGTCTTTATCACCCTGATGATGGTCGTAGAATGGGATTACAGGGNATGATTAATGATCTTGTTNTGAAATCAGATTTTCCAATTGTTCAAGATAAGTATGTNCCCAATATCGATAGTATCGTTTCACAAAATAACAAAGCTATTGCTAGATCNATTTCTTTATTTGAAAATTCTTACCCNAAATTNCAAAAACTTAAGTCTCANATTAAAAAAACNGCTAAAAAAAGNACATCATTTATATTAGGCATAACTGGTACGGGGGGTGCNGGAAAATCGTCATTTGTAGATGAAATNATAAGACGATTATTAAATGATTTTTCTACAATTAAGATAGGTGTGATTTGTGTTGACCCTTCAAAAAAGAAAACAGGTGGAGCATTACTTGGAGATCGGATTAGAATGAATGTTATTAAACATGAAAGAGTATATATGCGTTCCATGGCAACTCGAAAATCTAATAGATCTCTCTCTAAAAGNATTTCAGATACATTGTTAGTGATGAAAGCTGCNGANTTTGATATAATTATACTTGAGACNTCTGGTATTGGTCAATCAGATATTGAAATAGTGGATTATTCTGACTTATCTATTTATGTTATGACTCCAGAGTTTGGTGCTCCTACACAACTAGAAAAAATTGATATGTTAGATTTTGCAAATTTTGTTGTATTGAACAAGTTTGACAAAACAGGTTCTTTGGATGCGTTAAGAGATGTTCAAAAGCAGTATCAAAGAAACAACCAGCTATTTCATAAAACATTAGAAGAGATGCCCGTATATGGTACTATTGCATCTCAATTTAATGATTCAGGTGTAAATGTATTTTATTTTAATTTACTAAAGACTTTAAAGAATAAGTGTTCTTATTTTTACTCTATTGATCCTCAATTACCTAAATCTACAAAGTCTTTAGAATTAATATCAACAAAAAGAAGTAGATATCTTTCGGAGATATCAGATTTGATTAGAGAATACAATAATAATGTATTAGCTGATTCAAAAGTTGCAGAATCTATATTTTGTTTAGAGCATAGTTTAAAACACATAGATGACAAATCAACACAAGTTATCATTCGTAATAAAATTAAAAAATTGTGTTTGGAATTCGGCGATGAAAATTTAAATATAATATCTGCATATCATGATCAATTAAGTAAATATCAAGCAGATTCTTATCAATATAGTGTTAGAGATAAAAAAATAGAGGTAAAAAATTTCGAGAAATCTTTATCCGGATTAAAGATACCTATTGTGTCAATTCCTCATTTTAGTTCTTGGAAAGATATTTTAATTTGGCTTAAACAAGAAAACTTTCCCGGATATTTTCCCTACACCTCTGGTATCTATCCTTTTAAGCGAAAAGAAGAAGATCCCACTAGAATGTTTGCCGGTGAAGGTTCCCCTGAAAGAACAAATCATAGATTTCACTATTTAAGTAAAGGCATGACAAGTGTTCGTTTATCTACAGCGTTTGATTCTGTGACTTTATATGGTAGAGATCCACATAAACGACCAGATATTTATGGTAAAATAGGTAACGCAGGTGTTTCTGTGGCATCTGTTGATGATGCTAAAAAATTATATTCAGGTTTTAATTTATGCGACCCTAACACCTCTGTTTCAATGACTATTAATGGTCCTGCCCCCATGCTATTAGCTTTTTTCTTACATGCTGCTATTGATCAACAATGTGAATTGTACATCAAACAACATAAATTAGAAAAAAGTGTCAATAAAATAATTAAATCGAAGTATCAAAATTGCCAACGACCTAAGTATCATGATGATTTACCAGCTAATCATAATAAATTAGGACTATATCTACTAGGTGTTTCAGGTTCAGAGGTGTTAGAAGCAAAAATATATAAAAAAATTCAGATAGATACTTTGTCTAAAGTCAGAGGTACTGTTCAGGCAGATATTTTAAAAGAAGATCAAGCCCAAAATACATGTATTTTTTCAACTCACTTTGCGTTAAAAATGATGGCAGATATACAGCATTATTTTATTGTTAATAAAGTTCGAAATTTTTATTCGGTTTCGATTTCTGGGTATCATATTGCGGAAGCTGGTGCTAATCCAGTTACACAATTAGCATTCACATTAGCTAATGGTTTCACATATGTCGAGTATTATTTAAGTCGTGGAATGAAAATTGATGATTTTGCTCCTAATTTATCTTTTTTCTTTTCAAATGGTATTGATCCAGAATATGCAGTTATTGGTAGAGTTGCCAGAAGAATTTGGTCCAAGGCTATGAAATATAAATACCATGCTAATGAAAGGTCTCAAAAATTAAAGTACCATATACAAACTTCGGGCAGGTCTTTGCATGCACAAGAAATTTCGTTTAATGATATTAGAACAACTTTACAAGCATTATATGCAATTTATGACAACTGTAATTCATTACATACTAATGCTTATGATGAAGCAATTACTACACCTACAGAAGAGTCTGTTCGTAGAGCATTAGCCATTCAATTAGTGATTAATAAAGAATTAGGTTTAGCGAAAAATCAAAATCCATTACAAGGTTCTTTTATTATTAATGAACTAACTNATCTGGTTGAAGAGGCTGTTTTAAGTGAATTCGATCGTTTAACTGACAGAGGATCTGTNTTGGGGGCTATGGAGAGAATGTATCAACGTGGNAAAATACAAGAGGAGTCTATATATTATGAAACGAAAAAACATACTGGCGAATACCCTATAATTGGTGTGAATACATTTCTGAATGCTGAAGGTTCTCCAACAATTAATCCAAAGAAAGTAATTAGGTCAACGAGTAAAGAAAAAAATAATCAAATTCAAGAAACAAAATTATTTAAGAAAAATCACAAATTGCATTTTANCATAGGATCAAAGGTACTTAAAGAAGCAGTTATTAATAATGAGAATATTTTTGAGGCAATCATGGAGGTTTCAAAGCACCAATCTTTAGGTCAAATTACAGATCAATTGTTTCAGCTAGGTGGAGAATATAGAAGGAATATGTGATATGTTAAGCTATATACTTCATTTCAAATTCTCTTAGAATTGTATTTTTTTGAATTGTTTGATTCTGAATTTTTGCTAATTTAATCATAATATTCTCCAATATAATATCTGGACAGGAGGCTCCACTAGTTAAGATGATTTTACATTTTTTATTTGGTAAAAATCCACTAGTTTTCACTTCNTTTTTCGTCTCTATGTCAAAGTGTATGATATTATTATTTAACTCAATTTTATATTCAGAATTAATAAAAAAAGTTTTAATTTTTTTTNAGGTTAACTCTGCTAAATGTGTTGTNTTGGAACTATTATATCCTCCTACTATAATAGCTATATCTACATCATGTTTTAACAGTTCCAATGTGCTTTCTTGATTCTCATTAGTAGCATAACATAATGTGTCTCTTGTATTTGCAATATGATTAGTTATATTTTCGNGTCCGTGTATTTTTTTTAATCTAGTNGTAAATAAATCAATAATTTCTTTTGTTTCAGATGCTAACATGGTAGTTTGATTTACAACACCAATTTTCATTAAATCAACTTCTGGATTAAAATNCTCNGAATATTTATGTTGAAATTTTNCATAAAAATGNTNTTTATTATTTTTATTTTCCATCAAATCACACAGCAATACCACATCTTGAATTGTTTCCACAATTATTGTGGGGCCATATTTTTTGGATCTTGAAAAGGTCGATCTTGTTTCTTCGTGATTCGCTTTTCCATGTATGATAATAGTATACCCTTTTTTTGCTAGTTGTTCAGACCGATTCCACACTTTTGAAACAAAAGGNCATGTTGTGTTAAATTGTTGTGTGTTTATTTTTTTTTCCTTTAAAATTTTTAAAACCTCTAGACTTGTGCCGAATGCTGGAATAATNACAATATCATTTTTTTTAATTTCTGACCATTCGATTAATTGGTTGCCGTTTGTGTCCATAATAAATAAAATACCATTTTCCATTAAGTCTTCATTTACAACTTGATTATGTATCATTTGACTTAATAAATAAATTTGTTTATTTGNGTATTGTTCAATTGCTTGGTAACATATTTCGATAGCATTTTTTACTCCAAAACAAAATCCGAAATGTCTACCGATATATATATCCATTTTTTCTAAATTAATTACACTGGGAGCTTTGTCTTTNTTTCTAGGGTCATATTTTTCTCTAATTTTTCGAATTTCTTCAATTATATTAGATTTATAAAATAATGGAATATTAAATTTTTTCATTTAGTTTAAAATTAAGCACGCACTATTAGTTGAATTATAAAATTTATTAAATAATCTCAAATATAAAATTAAGTTGTTATATTTGCACACCTATTTTTTAGATTTAAAAGTTGAGATAAAATAGGAAAGGTAATATATTTAACATACTTCTAATATCAATTTATCTAAATAATCTCATGAATTGATATATAGAATACAAAACAACAACTAATATGGTATTATTAGATCAAAATGATGAAAATAATCCGGAATCATCAGATAATCAAGAATTAAGCAACGAAACAACAACTGATAAAGAGATTTCATCAGCAGAGGAAACTCCATCAGCAGAGGAAACTCCATCAGCAGAGGAAACTCCATCAGCAGAGGAAACTCCATCAGCAGAGGAAACTCTATCAGTAGAGGAAACTCCATCAGTAGAGGAAACTCCATCAGTAGAGGAAACTCCATCATCAGAAGAAATTGTTCATGAAGCACAGAATCTTGCTGAAATTAAGGATGAAGAACAAGTTTCATTATCAGATTTTAGTTGGGAAGATTATGAGGATGGTGCTAAAAAATATAGTGATACTGAATATAATAAGTTAGCAGAAATGTATAGTGATACATTTAGTGCAATTGATAAAGACCCCGTTATTCAAGGAAAAATTATAGCACAAACAGATCGCGATTTTATTATTGACATAGGTGCAAAGTCAGAAGGTGTTATTTCTGTTAATGAATTTAGATATAATCCAGATTTTAAAGTTGGTGATATGGTTGAAGTTATCATTGATCAAAAGGAAAATAAAACTGGTCAACTTGTTCTTTCTCATAAAAAAGCGAGAGCTAGGGAAGCTTGGGATAAAATACAATTAGCTCATAAAGATCAAACAATTGTGGCGGGTTATGTTAAATGTAGAACAAAAGGAGGAATGATTGTAGAGGTCTTTGGTTTAGAGTCATTTTTGCCAGGTTCTCAGATTGATGTAAAGCCAATTAGAGACTATGATGTATATGTTGGAAAGAATATGGATTTCAAGGTAGTAAAAATTAATAATGAATTTAAAAACATAGTAGTTTCTCATAAAGCACTTATCGAAGAGGATATTGAACAACAAAAGAAGGATATTATTTCAAAATTAGATAAAGGTCAAGTGCTAGAAGGCATAGTGAAAAATATTACATCTTATGGTGTTTTTGTTGACCTTGGAGGGGTGGATGGTTTAATACATATTACTGATTTATCGTGGAGCAGAATCCAACACCCTAATGAAGTTGTTGAATTAGATCAGCAAATTAAAGTTGTGACTTTAGATTTTGATGAAAATAAAAGTAGAATCCAATTAGGTTTAAAACAACTAACAGACCATCCATGGGATGCATTAGATGAAAAATTAAAAGTTGGGGATAAGGTCAAAGCTAATGTGGTCGTTCTTGCAGACTATGGTGCATTTGTTGAGATTATGCCTGGAGTAGAGGCATTAATTCATGTTTCAGAAATGTCTTGGTCTACACATTTAAGATCTGCACAAGATTTTTTAAAGTTAGGTCAAGAAGTAGAAGCTCAGATTTTAACTCTAGATCGAGAAGAGAGAAAAATGTCCTTAGGTATTAAACAACTTTACCCAGATCCATGGATTGAGATACAGAAAAAATATACTGTTGATTCAACTCATAAAGGACTTGTTAAGAATTTTACAAATTTTGGTATTTTTCTTGAGTTAGAAGAGGGCATAGATGGCTTAATACATATTTCTGATTTATCATGGACAAAAAAGGTTAAACATCCGGCAGATTTCACGAAAGTTGGTAGTGAATTAGAGGTTATAGTATTAGAGGTTGACACTGAAAATAGACGTTTAAGTTTAGGGCATAAACAACTACAGGAGAATCCATGGGATGTGTATGAAACTATTTTTGTTGAGGATTCTATTCACGAAGCGGAGGTAGTTAGTTTATTCGATAAAGGTGGCACAATCTTATTTAAAAAGGAAGGACTTGAAGGATATATACCTAAGCGTTATTGTATCAAACCTGACAAAAGTAAATTAGAAGAAGGTGAGGTTGCTGAGTTTAAGGTTTTAGAGTTCTCTAAAGAGAATAGGCGTATTATTGTTTGTTTAAAAGATAATATTATAGATTTTGAAGAAGAAGATAGAAAAAATAAAAAGAAAGAAAAGGCGAATGAAAGTAAAGCGATGAAGAATGTGCAATCAAAGATCAATAAAGCAACCTTGGGAGATTTAAATATTTTATCTGACTTAAAAAATAAAATAGATGACGAATAAAATAGACATTATCTCAGGGGCTTTTAATAATTATGAAGGCTTTTATATATGTCTAATGATAGTAAAATAATTTTAAATTCAAAGCAATTAAGCTTAACTATTAATAGGTTAGCATTCGAAATTATAGAGAATTGTCAAAATTTTGAACATATAGCTATTATTGGTATGCAACCTAGAGGAATTATTTTAAGTCAAGAGCTGCATCATATTCTAGAAGTAAATACGAAAAACCAGATTAAGATTGGGTCTTTAGACACCACCTTTTTTAGGGATGATTTTCGAAGAAGAAAAGATGTTATTATTCCTAATTATACAAACATCGATTTTTCATTGGAAGGTGTCAATGTTATTTTAATTGATGATGTATTATTTACAGGTAGATCTATTAGATCTGCCTTAGACGCTTTAGTTTCATTTGGACGGCCTTCGTCTGTGGATTTATTAGTTTTAATAGATAGAAGATTTAGTAGGGAGCTACCAATACAACCAAAATATATAGGTAAATCCGTTGATGTAATCGAGAATGAATATGTTGTTGTAAATTTAGATCAAAAACATAGGAATGTAGTTTTGTTAAATGATAAAAAATGAAAAATTTAAGTGTTAATCATCTATTAGGGATCAAGCATCTAAATAAAGATGATATTAATTTAATTTTTCATCTTGCAGATAGTTTTAAAGAAGTACTTGCTAGACCAATTAAGAAAGTTCCTACTCTTAGAGATGTTACCATTGCAAATTTATTTTTTGAATCTTCTACAAGAACAAGAATTTCATTTGAATTAGCTGAAAAAAGATTATCAGCCGATGTTATTAATTTTTCAGCATCTACATCATCTCTGTCAAAAGGTGAAAGTTTAATTGATACAGCTAATAATATTTTAGCTATGAAAGTTGATATGATAGTNNTNAGACATCCNNATCCAGGTGCTGCAGAATTTTTNTCTAATAATGTTAATTCAGTTATTNTAAATGCTGGTGATGGATCGCATGAGCATCCAACACAGGCATTATTAGATGCNTATTCTATACAAGAAAAATTAGGNACTGTAAAAAATAAGAATATTCTTATTGTTGGTGATATTAAACACTCTCGTGTTGCATTATCTAATATTTTTTGCTTAAAGAAAATGGGAGCTAATGTTAGAGTGTGTGGTCCATCTACATTATTNCCTAAGTATTTAAATNCTCTTGGTGTTGAAGTGAGTTATGATTTACATGAATCTATNAAGTGGTGTGATGTAGCTAATATCTTAAGAGTTCAACTTGAACGACAAAAAATNCAATTCTTTCCTTCTAACAGAGAGTATGCAATGTTATTCGGTTTAAATGAAGATATATTAAAAACCCTTAATAAGGACATTATATTGATGCATCCAGGACCAATTAATCGAGGTGTTGAGGTTACAACAGGGGTTATTGATTCCAGTNANTCAATTGTGTTAGATCAGGTAGAAAATGGAGTGGCTATTAGAATGGCAATTTTNTATCTCCTTGCTTCTAAAATAAAAAGATTATAATATGGATATTATTAATCATGATAAATATTCGATTATCCATTGTTTNCAAGTAGATTCTTTNAGCTTATTAATCGATTTTTTAAATACACATAGTTTAGACTGTCCTAATNTCATTATTAATATGTTAGAATGTGATTTTNNTGACAAGAGGATTGTTTCNAATCTACTTCCTTTTTCTTTAAATTGGCAAAAAAGAAATAAATCATTTATCTTGGTTTCAAACATTAGAAAAAAATTATTAAAGGATATTGTCTCGATTAAAAGTTTAGAAGAAGCGATTGATTTTTTTCATATGGAGGAACTAACAAGAAATATTTAATTTTAAAACACTTTAATTATGCTAAAACAAATACTTTTTTCTCTCACTCTTTTATTATGTTTAGGGAGTTATGCTCAATGTGTNCCTCAAGACAATGTTACTGAGGTATTACAATTACCAGAAGANTCGTATGAATTAACAGATACGACAACTGCNTTGCCTCATGCAATTGTAGGCCAGCCTTATGAAGTGACATGTTACATGAGAATTCCAACTGANACAGTTATTCCTTATGATTTAGGTACTGGTGTTCAAGATTGGGAGGCANCTTTNCTTACAGTTGGTGTTAACACGATTCAAGGCTTNCCTGATGGATTTACTTATGATTGTGCTACGTTAGATTTAGATGGTGTNGTTACTAATAATGATTGTTTGGTAGTCGGTGGTGGATATGGTTGNTTGACTTTATCTTCAGNAGAGGTTCCAGATGTAGTNGGTGCTTATCCATTGACAGTGGTTTTAGATGTACAAGCAGTTGTNAACTTTCTTGGAATTGACATTGAACAAACAGTNCAAGATGATTCAATGTTAGCATATCTTGTCTTAATTGTGGACGAAGANAATACTGATTTAGCTGAATTGGTTGATGCTAGGAATTTTTCATTTCTAGGAACTTATCCTAATCCNTCAAAGAATTATTTNACTATTCAGTATGGTAATGATAAATTAGAAGATGTTGANTTAAAAATATATGATATTTTAGGNAATTTAGTCATGTCTGANAATGTAAATTCGACTATTGGTTATAATGAGTTTTCTGTGAATGCTANCACATTAGTTTCAGGAATTTATACTGTTTGTTTATCAAATGANTCNGANTTATTTGTAAANCGNATNATTATAGAATAAACATAAATGCCTTTTGATATTACTGTTTTAGGGTGTGCATCTGCTACACCCACATCNACAAGACATCCATCCGCCCAATTAGTGAATCTACTTGGGCGGTTTTTTTTAATTGATTGTGGTGAGGGGACTCAAATGCANTTNAGAAAAAATAAAATTAAAATCCAAAAAATNAACTTTATCTGTATTTCTCATTTACATGGTGATCATTATCTNGGTTTAATAGGTTTGTTGTCAACAATGAGNTTGTTAAATCGNAACAAAGAATTAACNATTTTTGGNCCAAAAGGATTAGACAAGATNATAGAANTACATTTGAAGTTATCATATTCTAAATTATCNTATNNATTAAATATANTTAATTTANAAAGCAGTACATTAANNATGTTATATGAAGATGATNCGTGTCAACTATTTAGTTTTCCTTTACAACATCGAGTNCCTTGTTGGGGTTTTAAATTAGTTGAGAAAAAACGACCTAGAAGAATATTGAAAAGTATGATTGATAAATACTCTATTCCTGTTCAAGCGATTAATCAAATTAAATCAGGGTCTAATTATTTAACTACTGAGAATAAATTGATTGATAACAATGTATTGACCATTGACTCTTATAAACCAAGATCTTATGCTTATTGTTCGGACACTCAGTATTTTAAAAAATTAGTTCATTATATTAAAGATGTTGATCTGTTATATCATGAAGCTACTTTTCACTCCAGTCTTTCAGATAAAGCTAAATCAACCTTTCATAGCACATCACAAGATGCCGGTAGAGTTGCTAGTCAAGCTAATGTAAAAAGATTACTGATTGGTCACTTTTCTTCTAGATATAAGGATTTGGATGTTTTAAAAAAAGATGCAAAAAAAATATTTACTAATGTTGATATTGCTGTTGAGGGTAAGGTTTTTAAAATAAAAAAAGTTATTTAAGATGAAGCTTATTATTGAAAATGGAGGAAGTAAATTAGATTGGACTTTATTAGAATCCGATAATATTAATACTAGTGAAAGTATTAATCTTTTTGATGTGGATGATGTTATTGTCAATCAAATTAATCAAATTTTTCCATCTAAAATATTGAGTCAAACAAATATTGAAGTTGATTTTTATACAGCAGGTTTAACTACTTATACATCAAATAAAATAAAATTCATTTTTAAACAATATTTTAAACTAGACTCTGTTAATGTTTTTAGTGACATGTTAGCTGCTAGTCGTGCTCTTTTTAATAAAGATAATGGTATTGTATGTGTACTTGGCACAGGTTCTAATTGCGTATATTTTAATGGTAAAAAAAATGAGCAAATCACTACTTCTTTAGGTCATTTGTTAGGTGATGAAGGGAGTGGTTATGATTTAGGGAAAATATTTTTAAGACATTATTTTCAAAACAAAATTCCTTTGTATTTAAGATCTCAGTTTGAGAAAAAGGAAAAAATGAATCAAGATGAAATTTTATCAGCTATATATATGTCATCAAATCAAAAATTCCATATTGCTTCTGTTGCTAAATTCTTAAAAGAACATGAGTCAAACCCAATAATAAAAAAAATAATTCACAATGCTTTTTTAAATTTTTTAAATACCCATCCATTTAAATTTCCAGAATTTAATAAATATCAATTTGGATTTAGTGGTAGTGTTGCTTTTCATTTTAAAGAAATAATAGGGGATATTTTAGGTCAAAAAGCAATTGATTACATTGTTATAGAGAAACCAATAAAGAATCTTCTTGAATATTACAATTGACTTTCAATCAGTTTTAAAATCTCTTTTTCATCTTTTGGCTTAATTTGAATATATTTTTCTTTATTAAACCAGTTCATTTGTTTTTTTGCATACCTTCTCGTATTCTGTTGAATTTTACTAATGAGTTCAGAGTGTGACATAAGGTTTTGCAAATAATCAAATACTTCTTGATACCCTATTGTTTGTAATGATTTATAATGTCTGTAATTATATAGTTTCTTCACTTCGTCAATGAGTCCATCTTCAATCATTTGATTGACTCTTTGATTAATATTGTTATATATGGTTTCTCTATCGTCAGAGAGTCCTATAAATAATTTATGAAAATTTCGTTTTTCTTTTTCTTTTTTTAGATAGAATGAGTATGGTTTCTTACTTGATCTAAACACTTCTAATGCGCGGGTTACTCGTCTCGGATTTTTATTGTCAATTTTTTCATATGTTGCTATGTCAACCATTTTTAATTCCGCATTTAAAAAATCTAATCCTTTTTCATTTAAGTCTTTGTCAATTTGTTCTTTTATATTTGGTTTAATCGTTGGAAATTTATTTAATCCTTCACAAAGGGCATCTATATATAGCCCTGATCCACCACAAAGAAATAAAACATCATATTTTTGAAATAGCCTATCTATTAACTGTAATCCCTCTTGTTCATATTTTCCAACAGAATAATGGTCTTCTATTGATATATTATTAATAAAATGATGTTTAATTGATTTAAGTTGATATTTGGAAGGTTTTGCTACACCTATGTTAAGTTCTTTATAAAATTGTCTAGCATCAGCAGAAATAATTTCAGATTTAAATTGTTTTGCTAATTTGATAGCAAGGTTAGTTTTTCCAATTGCCGTTGGACCTCCTATTATAATTAATGTTTTTTTCATTAAAATTGAATTCCTATTTCTTTTGCAATTTTATACATTAGTGCTTCTGCTTCAACATATTGATTTTTTATTTCACCATCTAAAATAGCATCTTTGATTTTTTCTTTTATCACAGCAATTTTTTTTCCTTCTACAGGGTTAGATTTCCCACCTTTAAGATGTAATTTTTTCATGATAATATCCCCATTAATTGGCGGTTGCCAATTCCTAATCTTATCTCTTGCTTCTACATCTTTTAATTTTTGTGATACAATCTTTAGATTGGCTTGGTATTGAACAACTTTTCTCTCATTTTTTGATGTAATATCCGCATGACACAACAACATGAGGTCATCAATATCATTTTTAGCATCAAATAATAATCGTCTTATTGCAGAATCAGTCACAATATCTTTTGATAGAGCTATTGGTCGTAAATGTAATAAGACTAATTTTTTAACATATTGCATATTCTCATTGAGAGGTAGTTTGAGACGTTTAAAAATAGGATAGACCATCTTTGATCCGAGATGTTCGTGACCATGAAAAGTCCAGCCATTTTTTTTATCAAATTTTTTAGTTTTAGGTTTTGCAATATCATGTAGTATAGCCGACCATCTCAACCATAATGAATCACTTTTTAAGCTGACATTATCTAATACTTTTAATGTGTGATAAAAATTATCTTTATGACTTATACCATTAATCTTTTCAATACCATGTAAAAGTTCGAATTCAGGAAAAAAGATGTTTAATAATTTTGTTTTTGATAAAAGTTGGATGCCGATAGATGGTTGTTTAGATAGAATGATTTTATTGAATTCCTCTGTAATTCGTTCTTGCTTAATAATTTTTAACCTATTCTTATTTTTTGCAATAGCTTGTATTGATTGGTCTTCTATTTTAAAATTTAATGTAGACGCAAATCTAATTGCTCTCATCATCCTTAATGGGTCATCATCATATGTTTTAAGTGGATCTAAAGGAGTTCTAAGAATTTTATTACGTATATCCTTCATACCATTAAATGGGTCAATAAACTCACCATAATTAACTTTGTTTAATCTTACCGACATTGCATTGATAGTGAAATCTCTTCTTTTTTGGTCATCTGCAATAGTCCCTTTTTCAACTTTCGGATTTCTGCTTGATTTGTCATAGGATTCTTTTCTAGCACCATTAAACTCAAGTTTAATTCCCTTATAATTTATTGCTGCTGTACCAAATGTTTTATAAATATGAATATTATGGATTTTTAGTTCCTTAGCTACTGTTTTTGCTAATTTGATACCGTCATCATCACATACTACGTCGAATTCTATTTCTTTAGAATTCCGTTTCATTATAAAATCTCGTACCCATCCACCAACAACAAATGCATTCACATTAAGTTTATCGGCACATATTCCGATAATTTTAAATAATGGATTTTGTATTATTTCAGGTTTTTGATTCATGTTAATCTCTTATTATATCTATCCGTTCGTCTGTGTTAATTTTAATAATTTTAGAAGCTTTATTCATATTTTCCCCTTCGGTAAATGTTTTTGGAATAATATAATCAACAGCATTTTTAACATCATCATGTATATCTTCAAAAAATAATGGATTTGGAGAATTTGATATATTTGCAGAAGTAGATGTTAATGCTTTACCAAAATGCCTTAATAACATATTTATACAATGTTTTTTGACCACTCTTATTCCAATTGTTTTATGTTTAATAAAAAAATTTGGAAGGTTGATAGGTTGTTTGTAAATAATTGTAGTAGGCACTTTATCCTCTTTTATTATTTTTTTTGCAATATTAGGTACTCGTTTTACATAATTTAATAATAATCCTTCATCATGTATTAATATGATTAATGGCTTCTTATGTNATCGTTTTTTAATTGAATAAATTTTATCTATTGCTGTTTCATTATTCGGGTCACACCCAATACCCCAAATTGTATCNGTTGGATATAATATCACNCCACCTTTATTAAGAANTTTAATGGCTTTTTCAANAACTTGTATTTTAGTNCTTTCATTCATCTATAATATCGTNTCATATAGTTTGATNATATTCNGTGCTTGTGCTTTCTCATTAAATTTNTGAACATAGTTGAAGTTTTTTTCTATTCTCTTACTTCTTTCATTGGAATCAGTCCAAATTGAATTAATTGTTTCAATTAATGAATTTAAATNATCTTGTGCAAAATAATAGGAATTTTCACCTCCTATTTCTTTAAAAATAGGTTGATTAGATGTNATAACCGGTATTTTACTATACATCCCTTCTATTATAGGGATACCAAAACCTTCATTNAGTGATGGATATACTAAGCCTCTACTGTGTCGATAAATATGAGCAAGTTTCTGATTNTCTTGTATATTTAAGAATTTGACTTTATTATGCAATTTGTTTTCGTNAATAAATCTAGCTACTTGTTGNTAGTATGTCCCTTTTCTACCAACACATATTAATTTAATGTCCTTAATATTTTTAATAGCTTTTAATAAAAATAGCAAGTTTTTTCTTGCCTCAATACTGCCAACATATAGGATAAACGGTTCTTGNAANTCTGTTTGAGTNAATTCNAGATATTTTGAATTATTTGAATAATTAATAAATGCTGGATTACAAGATTGATATATTACTNTTATTTTNTCTGGATTAATATTAAAATAATGTACAATATCTTCTTTGGTTTGTTGACTAGTNGCAATGATTTTATCAGCATTTTCACATGCTAATTTGCTTTTGANATGATATATTTTTCTATCAATATAATTGTAAAATGATGGATATTTTAAAAATAATAAATCATGAATTGTTACTATGCTTTTTATTTGAATTTTATATGGAATTTCATTNCTTAGCCCGTGATAAATATCAATATTTAAATCATTTAATTTTTTATTGACNCCTCTAAATCTCCAGTAATNACTATTATGAAATATACTTGGTTGNAGTATCTTTATATTATTATTCTTAGGTTTAAATATTTGAGGATTTAANTTTGGGGTTGCTAAATATAATTCATCATTTNTTCTTATAGAAGCTATTGAGTTAATNACAGATCTGCTGTAATTNCCAAGTCCAGTTAAATTATTAAAAGCTCTTTTTGAATCAAATGCNATTTTCAAAATATAATTTTATAGTATGTTTATGTTGAAATTTTAAATTCTCTTAATACTTGATTTAAAGAGGTTTTTTTATNTGTGCTTGCTTTTCTTTTGCCTATAATTAAAGCACAAGGGACTCCAAATTTTCCTGCATTAAATTGTTTTTCATATGTTCCTGGTATCACTACAGATCTTTCAGGGATAATGCCTTTGTGATGAGTTTCTTTATCTTTTGTAACGTCAATAATTTTTGTAGATTGAGTTAAAACAACTCCAGCACCTAATACAGCTTCTTTTTTAACTTCTACACCTTCGACTACGACACATCTGGACCCCACAAAACAATTATCTTCAATAATAACAGGTTTTGCTTGTAATGGCTCTAACACACCACCAACACCAACACCACCACTAATATGTACATTTTTTCCAATTTGAGCACATGATCCAATTGTCGCCCAAGTATCTATCATTGTTCCAGAGTCTATATATGCCCCAATATTAACATAAGAAGGCATTAATATTACATTTTTATTTACAAACGAACCATATCTTACTATTGCATGTGGAACGGATCGAATATGGTTTTTTTTAAATCCTTTTTTTAGAGGAATTTTATCAAAAAACTCAAAAGGCCCAATTTCAATTGTTTTTGATTTTTGTGTTTTGAAGTATAATAGGATAGCTTTTTTAATCCATTCATTAGTTGTCCATTTTTTTTCTTTTTTTTCACATACACGGATCGCTCCATTGTCTAAGTCATGTATAATGCTATTAATATATTCTTGACCTTTTTTGTCAATATTTGTTTGATCAAATAATTGATTTATAATTTTTTCTCTCATAATGATTTATCAAAGATATGTAAAAACAATTATAGTATATTTACTGATATACTGATTTTGTTTTAATTTTACATTAATTAATTGAGTTTATATGGCAAGAGTATTAGCTATAGATTATGGTCAAAAAAGGATAGGATTAGCACATACAGATATGGAGAAAATAATCGCCTCTCCATTAGACACTGTTTTAACAAAAGATATTTTCGATTATTTAAATCATTATTTTAAAACAGAGGACATTGAGTGTGTAGTGATTGGTAACCCAAAAACATTAAAAAATGAACCTGCTTTAATTTTTCCAAAAATCCAGGTATTTGTAAAAAATATTGAAAAAAAATATAATAAGCCCGTTTACTTAATTGATGAAAGATTTACATCTAAAATTGCAAAAAAATCATTAGTGTCATCTAATATGAAAAAAACTAAAAGAAAAGATAAGTCGATGATTGATAAAATCAGCGCAACTCTTATATTGCAATCTTTTTTAGANAGATTACCAATTACATGATATTACCTATATACATATATGGACATTCAATTCTTAGGACAAAATGTAAGAATATTCAAGCAACATATTTAGGTTTAGATAAATTGATTAATGATATGTTTGAAACTATGTATAATGCTCATGGTATAGGGATTTCTGCGCCACAAGTGGGGTTAGATGCAGCTATTTTCGTAATTGATTTGAGCGTATATCATGAAGAAGACCCTAGTGTCCCAAATATTAAAAAAGCATTTATTAATCCAGAAATAATTGAGGAATATGGTGATACAGAAACTCATAATGAGGGGTGTTTAAGCATTCCTGGTATTAGAGAAGATGTAGATAGAAAAAGTATAATACGTGTTAAGTATTTAGATTTAGAATTTCAAGAAAATATAGAAGAACTAGATGGTTTGTATGCTCGAGTTTTTCAACATGAATATGACCATTTAAATGGAGTGTTGTTTATTGATCATTTGTCTCCGCTGAAAAAAAATATACTAAATAGAAAACTTGTAAAAGTAGAAAAAGGAAAATTTGAAGATTTGTATCCTACGACTTTAAGAAAATAAGATATGGATGATTTTAAAACTGCATTTGAAAGATTAGTTAATATTATGTTAGATCTTCGAGATAAGTGTCCTTGGGATCAAAAACAAACCAATGAATCTTTGCGTTATTTAACTATTGAAGAATGCTATGAGCTTTCAGATGCAATCATTAATAATAATGACGATGANATTAAAGAAGAGTTAGGAGACTTAATTTTGCATGTTATTTTTTATAGCGTTATTGCTGCTGAGAAAAATAAATTTAATTTAGCAGATGTTCTTAATGACCAGAGTGATAAATTAATCCATCGACACCCTCATATTTATGGAGATGTAAAAGTTAAAGATGTAAAAGATGTTAAAAGAAATTGGGAGTTGTTAAAACTGAAAGAGAATAAAAAGAAATCTATACTAGCTGGTGTACCAAAATCTTTACCTACTATGCTTAAAACTTATAGAATACAAGAGAAAGTTAAAGGTGTTGGTTTTGATTTTCAGAATAATAAATTAGCATTTGAAAAAATTTTAGAGGAAATCTCGGAATTGAAAGATGAACTTAAAGCCAACAACCTTCACAAAGCAACAGAAGAGTTTGGTGACATTTTATTTGCTTTGATAGGCTATGGTCAAAAAATTGGTATAAATGCTGTAAATGCACTAGAAAAAACTAACAAAAAATTTATAAAGCGGTTTAATAAAATGGAAGTGCTTATCTCGAAAGAAAACAAACATATTTCTCAATACTCATTAGATGAATTAGATATTTTTTGGGATAGTGTAAAGGATTAGTTTTTTTACGAAATCAATACTAAAAAAATCAATATTAAACCCATATAAATTATCACGGGTATAATTCGATAGTTAAATTTTTTATAAAACACTTTTTCTTTTTGATATCCCCATAGGCAAAAAGCTAAATATATTGCAGTTCCAATTAATGCAAATAACCAATGTCCCGTTGTTATAGTATCCATTTTATTTTGATATTGATAGAGGATTTAGTTTAATAATAAAATCATCATGAATAAAATTGTCACCAAGTTCTGGAAAAATTGTTTTTGATTTATATTTTATATCAAATAGGGTTCGGTCAACGATGATTTCTGCTTCATATTGATAATCATTCAACTGATTATATTTAAAATTAATTGGTGCAGAAATGCCTTTAATGGTAAGTTTTCCAAACATGAGTTCTGAGCCTACTTCTTCAATCTCAAAAGATGCATATGGATGTTCATTCGTGTTAAAAAAATCCGCATCCTTTAAATGTCCTTCTATAGACTCTTTCTTTTTACCACTTAGGTCAGTGCATTGGATACTATTCATGTTAATCATAAATTTTCCAGATACAATATCACCTTTTTCATTTTTCAAAATCAATCCTTTTTCTATTTCTATTGTTCCATTATGTGAGCCAGTTGTTTTGGTTCCAATCCATTCTACAACACTATTTTGACGATCAATCGTATGTTTCACTAATCCTTCTTGTCGTGGCTTAGCTATTTCATCTTTTGTGGTATTGATGATATTTTCGTTAGTTGTTTTCGTTTTATTTGAACATGAATCAAAAAAAATGATTGTTGTTAATAAAAAGAGACTTAAAAAATATAATTTTTTCATTGATTTTAGTTTATTTGGTTTATCAAATCTAAAGAAAAAAAATAAATGAAAAAACAAATTGAGCATGTTTGCACCTTTCATGATTCTTTCGGTATAAAAAATAATTATACGCCAACTGAAAAGGTGAGTGAAGATGTGGTCTTATTGAGACATCGTCTTATGGCAGAAGAAAACGAAGAATATTTACAAGCATGTAGGAATGGCGACCTTGTAGAGATTGCAGATGCATTAGGTGACATGATGTATATTTTGTGTGGTACTATTTTGTCACATGGACTTCAAGATAAAATTGAGCATGTTTTTGAAGAAATTCAAAAAAGTAATATGTCAAAATTAGGTAGTGATGGTAAACCAATTTATCGAGAAGATGGTAAAATTATGAAAGGGCCAGATTATTTTAAGCCAGATATAAAAAAAATTATATCATAATTTCATTATTTCAGGTATCTGAAATCTTGATTATTTTTTATTTCTAATACGCTATTGTATATCAATTTAATTACATTCTCTACATCTTTTTGAGCAACAGTTTCTACTGTTGTATGCATGTATCTTAGAGGTAATGATATTAAAGCAGAAGCTACTCCTCCAGTATTGAAAGCAAAAGCATCTGTGTCAGTACCAGTTGCTCTAGATGCAGCAGCTCTTTGAATCTCGATTTTATTCTTTTTTGCAGTTTGTATAATTAGTTTTAATAGGTTGTTTTGGACAGCTGGACCAAATGTTAATACTGGACCTTTTTCCATTGCACAATCACCTTCTTTAATTTTATTAATCATTGGTGTATGTGTGTCATGTGTTACATCAGTTACTATTGCTACATTAGGTCGAATAGTTTCTGTAATCATTTGAGCACCTCGTAATCCAACTTCTTCTTGAACAGAATTTGTAATATACAGACCAAAAGGTAATTTTTTCTTATTTTCTTTTAGTAAGCGGGCAACTTCAGCTATCATAAATCCACCCATTCTATTGTCNAGTGCACGACCAACAAAAAACCTTTTATTCATNACCATAAANGTATCTTTATATGTAACTACATTTCCAACTTCTATCCCCATAGCTTTTACTTCTTTAGCAGATCGTGCTCCACAGTCAAGAAAAATATTTTCTAATTTTGGAACTTCTTCTTTCCCTCCTCTTCTAGTATGTATTGCTGGCCATCCAAATACCGCATCAACAGTTCCTTTATCAGTATGGATGTTAACTCTTTTAGATGGTGCAATCTGATGATCAGATCCACCATTTCGTATTAAATAAATAAACCCATCTTTAGTAATATAATGCACAAACCAAGAAATTTCATCTGCATGTGCTTCGATGACTACTTTATAGTTTTTTTCAGGATTAATAACACCAACTACTGTTCCATAAGTGTCTACTATATGTGTATCTATATATGGTTTAATATAATCTAACCACATTTTTTGTCCTTTGGACTCAAAACCTGTTGGTGAGGGATTATTGATATACTTTTCTAAAAAATCAAAAGATTTTTTATTTAAAATTGTTTTTTTAGACATAAAAGAAATAATTTAATTTTTAGCAGGGTTCATGTTCATGATATCTCTATCGAACAAATATAGTCCTCCTTTATCATCACCAATTAACTTAAGTTTATCTAATATATGTCTAGCTAAAGCTTCTTCTTCAATTTGTTCAGCTACATACCATTGCATAAAATTATGAGTTGTATAATCTTTATCTTTTAAACATATATCCACTACTTTATTGATTTCTTGACTTACCATTATTTCGTGATCAAGAAGGTCTTGAAACACATGGCTCAAACAATCAAATACTTTTGGTGGTTTGGAAAGTGCTGGTACAATTGCGTGACCACCTCTTTCATTAACATATTTAATTAATTTCAACATGTGCTCTCTCTCTTCATCAGAATGTCTGTAAAAGAAGCTTGCTACTCCTTCTAAACCTTTTGTTTCTGCCCATGAAGCCATAGCAAGATAAAATTGAGAAGCATTTGCCTCTAATTCAATTTGTCTATTGAGTGATTTTTCTACTTTTTTTGTTAACATAGCAATTCTATTTTTTATCAATTTACAAAAAAAGAATATATTATTAGGCTAAGGTTTGCTGGATAATTCGACATGATTCCATTATGTCTTTTTCACTTATTGTTAGAGGCGGTGAGATACGCATATTTTTTCGATCAAATAAAAAGTAAAATGTAATAACACCATTATGTAATGTTTTTTTAACAATGTCTTGACATACTTCCTCATTTTCAAATTCTATAGCTATCATTAAACCGATTCCATGAATTTTTTTAATTTTTGGATGTGTTAGGTGTTTTTTGAATAAATCTCTTTTTCGATTCACTAATTCAATGATATTAGAATTTTTCAATTCTTGCAAAGTGGCCAGTGCAGCTGCACAAGAAGTTGGGTGTCCGCCAAATGTTGTAATGTGTCCTAGTGGAGGATTAGTACTGAGATAGTCCATATTTCTTTTCGAACTAATAAAAGCCCCAATGGGCATTCCTCCTCCCATTCCCTTAGCTAAACATAATATATCTGGAACAACATTAAACAATTCAAATCCAAACATTTTCCCTGTCCTCCCAAAACCTGTTTGAATTTCATCAAAAATGAGTTCAATAGAATATTTAGTGCATCTTTTTCTAATTTCTTCTAGCCACTTTTGATTCGCTACAATAAAATTTGTACCTCCTTGTACTGGTTCTATGATAATTGATGAAACATCGTTTTTTAGAATATCTAAATCCTGAAAATTATTATACCTAATGTGCTCATGATAAGGGATGAGGGGCTTATATTTTTCTTTCATAAAATCAGTACCCATTGCACTAAGTGAACCTTGTGTACTGCCGTGATAGGAATGAAGACATGAAATAACTTTTTTTCTTCCATTTTTTCTTTTTGCTAATTTGATGGCCCCCTCTATAGCTTCTGTTCCAGAATTTACTAAATAAGTACAATTCAGTTGTTTTGGTAAATATTCTGCTAACGATTTTGATAATTGTAATGGTTTTTCTTGAATGAATTCACCATAGACCATAACATGTGTATGTAAGTCTAATTGTTCTTTGACAGCATTAATAATTGCCGGATGACCATGTCCTAACGTACAACACGAAACACCTGCTACTAAGTCAATATATTTTTTTTTATCTTTTGTGTATATATAGCTTCCTTTAGCCTTTTCAATATCTAGTAAAAAAGGTGTTTTTGTAATTTGGGCTTGATGCTTTAAGAAAGTTTCTTCTCTATTCATTATTTGGAATAATTAACCCTTCTTTTTAACTACTTTCATAGCGGCTGAAAAAATACTGTCTCGATCGATGTTGTATTTTTTCATTAAATCCATTGGTTTTCCACTTTCTCCAAAAGAATCATTTACGCCTACAAACTCCAAAGGTATTGGTAAATTTTTTGCAGTTAATTGTGCTATACTACCTCCGAGTCCTCCTAGTATTTGATGTTCTTCAGCGGTCACTGCACATTTTGTTTTTTTTATAGATGCTAATATCGCAGATTCATCTAAAGGTTTGATGGTGGTGATATTAATTATTTCACAACTAACATTATTTTCTTTTAATTTTTTTTCAGCTTCTAATGCTTCCCACACAGTATGTCCAGTAGCAAAAATTGACACATCAGATCCTTCTTTTAACAAGATAGCTTTACCTATTTTAAATGGTTCTTCGGCAGTAAAATTAGGCACTTTAGGTCTTCCAAATCTTAAATATACTGGTCCTTGATGTTGCGCAATTGCAATTGTAGCCTGTTTAGTTTCATTATAATCACAGGTATTTATTACCGTCATGCCTGGAAGCATTTTCATAAGACCAATATCTTCTAATATTTGATGAGTTGCGCCATCTTCTCCAAGAGTAATTCCTGCATGCGATGCACATATTTTAACATTTTTACCAGAATACGCAATAGATTGCCTTATTTGATCATAAACTCTACCAGTTGAAAAATTAGCGAATGTTCCTGTAAAAGGAATCTTTCCACCAATGGTCATCCCAGCCGCAATGCCCATCATGTTTGCTTCAGCGATTCCAATTTGAAAGAAACGATTAGGAAATTCTTTTTCAAAAGCATCCATTTTTAAAGAACCTGTAAGGTCAGCACATAGAGCAACTACATTTTTATTAGTTTTTCCTAGTTCTAATAAACCTGCGCCAAAACCTGATCGTGTATCTTTTAATTCAAATTCCATAATAGTTTAATAATCGCCTAATGTTTCTTCTAATTGATCTAATGCTTTTTCTAATTGTTCATCGTTAGGTGCAATNCCATGCCATTTATGTGANCCCATCATATAGTCAACACCANATCCCATTTCTGTATTTAGTAATATGCACACAGGCTGNCCATCAGATTGTAGAGTTTTTGCTGNATTTAGGGTNTTTAAAACAGCTTCTATGTCATTACCATNACCAACTTCAAGAACTTTCCAATTAAATGCAGTAAATTTCTCTTTCAAATCACCAAGAGCTAATATGTCATCTGTTGATCCACAGATTTGCTGNCTGTTAACATCAATAGATAGNATCAAATTATTTACTTTCTTNGNACCTGCATACATAACAGCTTCCCATATTTGACCTTCTTGTAATTCTCCATCACCACAAAGGCAATAGACTGTATTATTGTCAGCATTTAGTGTTTTTGTAAGAGCACTACCGATAGCAACTGAAAGACCTTGTCCTAATGATCCAGAAGCTATTCTAACTCCAGGGAGTTTTTCGTGAGTAGTTGGGTGTCCTTGTAGCCTACTATCTATTTGTCTAAATGTCTTTAGNTCATCAATAGGAAAATAACCAGATCTTGCTAAAACACTATANAAAACAGGAGATATATGNCCATTAGATAGAAAAAAAANATCTTCGTTTTCACCATCCATNTTGAATCTCTGTATTGTGATTCATAATATCAAAGTAAAGNGACACGAAGAATTCNACACATCCCAAAGATCCACCAGGNTGTCCAGATTGACATCCATGAACCATACGAACAATGTCACGTCTTACTTGTGAACACACCTTTTNTAANTCTACTATNTCGGCCATTTTANTTTAAGTTGATTTAAAAATAGATTATTTNTGAATAAGAAATTAGAATTGTTGAAAAGTATTAATAATTTTGCATTTAAGTTATGTCTAAATTTTATTTTTTAGTTCTTTTTCTCTTCTCATTAAGCTTATTTGCACAGACTGAGCGATTCAATGTAAAAAACACAGGTGTGAATATGACGGTGGCCATTTTAACTGTTGATTCTTTTATTGAGGTTGGTGATACTATTGTTGCTTTATATAGACTTGATGATTTGAATTCCAAAGATTCTACCCCTTATGCTAATCCTGATGATTTTGCTGTTGCAGGATTAACAGTTTGGAAAGGGGAGAGGCTTGCTATTGCTCTATGGGGTAATGATAGTACTTCTGACCAAAAAGACGGGTTTTTAAATAATGAGGCTATTAATTGGGCTTTGTTGAGAAATAACAAATATGTACCAGTTCAATTATTTTATAGAGTAGGTAAAAACTCATGGGAGCCTAATGGTATATCTATCGTGGACTCTCTCAAGGCTGGGGGTTAAACACTATCTCTTATGAAAAATTTATTTCTTTTTTTATTATTTCCATTATTTCTTTTTAGTCAAGAAGAGAAAGACTTTTATCAGCAATATGATAAAAAAATGTCGATCTCTGATTTCATCAATGACATTAAATATGCAACTAAAATTGGTAAAAATTATTATTGTAAAAATTGTCATATATATTATAATGACATATCAGATAAAAAATTTCTCAAACCGCATGAATGGGCATTCGGGTTACGCGATGCGATTGTTGTTGAGAATCTAAATATTGATTATAATATTTGGTTAGATAATTTATTTTTTCCGCAAGATGATTTTCGTTATGGTGATAGAAATTTTCCTTTGATATTTGAAAACTGTAATTTTAAAGATTTTTCTATAAATTTTCCAGATACTACTTCTAATTCTCTATCATTAGAGTTTCAAGAATCAAGCCTTCATTNGTTTCAATCCACAAATTTAGATGGTGTTAAATTTCGGTCTTCATCTATTGATTTTGCTCANATATNTGGAANAGAANTNGANGGNNCAAAGACTATGTTTNANGNGGTCATTNAATAAATGTGAATCAAAGTANATTNNTATTNNNANTTGTNAANGGNTTTCTATTANTTCTANTAAATTGATTGANTTANATNTTNNTGGTTCGATCGAACATTTTACATTAACNGATAATATTTTTGATTTAGACTTTGCAGTTACTCATCAAGTGACACAACGATCTAATAATAATTTCACTATTGATAATGCAGCTGGGATGAGAATAAGTAATGCCGAAATAGGTTCCTTTAACTCAACAAGAAATAAAAGTCAAAATATAAGATCTGATTTAAGTCCAGATACATTAATTAAAATTTTAACAGATCATTCTCCTTTTAGGGGCCAGATCGCGACTTATGGGGATACCTTTAGTTTTAACAAACTCAATGTGATGGGTTGGATGGATCCACAATGGAATTCATTATTAAAACCTGGTCAGTCATCAATTTTAAAAGAACAACTTAGATTATCTGATTCATTACAAATAGATTACAAGAGTGATCCAACTTTTAGTATTTGGAATTCTCAAATTGAATCTATGACTTTTGACTCAGATACTATTCATATATTAGATGTTGATAAATCTATTATCACTAAGTCTATAGAATTCAAAAACAACAAAATAATATCTTATATTTCTTTATCTAATAACACAATTCCAACTTATAATGCGATCAAACTTGATTATGGAATTTTAAAATTNGGATTCAAATATAAATCAAATATATATTATGGTTATGAGAAATATTCTGATGTAGCCACGCATTTATCTGACGATAGTTTTATTGAAGGAATACAGAATTTAATTTCACAATATAAACAGGTTATTAATATTTGTAACACTAACGGATATAGTTTAAAGACAGAGGCTGTCTATAAGTTGAAAGATTTAGAAACAACTCAAAAAAGTTATGATTATTATACAGATCAAACTTTAAATAATTGGTTTAATTGGAAAGGAAATCAATTTTTAAAATTATACTCTGATTATGGTCAAAATCCATTTAAAGCACTATCATTTTGTTTTTGGACTATGTTGTACTTTGCCGGATTTTATTTTTTCTTTTATAGTGAGTGGNATAAAATAGATAGGCAATTTTTGATTAATCGATTTAATACTGCTGTTGATTATTTTTCTTCAGAAAAAAGAATAGAAGATTTCTATGCTGATGACCATGAAAAAGAAATGACAACATTTAACGATTTTAAAACTACTTTAGATAAGTATAAAATAGATGTTCCGCCAATGTTAACTAGTATAGCTAAGCCTATTTATCAAGTGTCTCTTCTAAGGTATAGAATACTTCATTTTTTATATAGGAAAGCAGAGTTTATGGCTGGCAGAAAGTGGATAGATTTAGAGCAAAATGAAAAGTATGCTATTGGTGTGTTAACAATTTGTTTAATGACTATCTATGTTATTTACTTAATAATAGTGAGAGCATTAAATTCTATTATTCTTAGCATAAATGCATTTTCCACACTTGGTTTTGGCCAAATCCCTGTTAGAGGTTTCACAAAGTATTTAACTATTATTGAGGGGTTTATTGGATGGTTTTTATTAAGTGTATTTATTGTGTCATTATTGAATCAAATGATGAATACTTAAAAGATATTTGAATTTTCTAGTGCCCAGAGCGGGAGTCGAACCCGCACGCCCATAAGAACACATGGCCCTCAACCATGCCTGTCTACCAGTTCCAGCACCTGGGCGATGGAGTGTGTGACCTGGCTGGGGCTCGAACCCAGGACCCTCTCCTTAAAAGGGAGATGCTCTACCAACTGAGCTACCAGGTCATAAANTGAATTGTGCAAATATATAATTTATTTAATTATTGGNTGNGGTTTAAANTCAGCTTTTTTATCAAATAAGTATCTATAGGTAGTTAATTTTTGATAAATNTCACTTCCCANNAAGCTTTCACANACNTTTATCATCTTTGGNTTAAAATCGCCAATCCANCTTTGAANNACTTNTNNATAACCATCNNCCANCATTTTATCANTNGTNTNNTTNGCTAANGCAGANTCTAGTCCTAGTTTTTGAAATTTTGGNNTTACNCCAAAAACTAATGCNGCNACAGTGTNAGNTTTATTGAATGTTTTATGANANANAAANTTNANTTTNCCNATNATATTTAANTTACCATNTGCNTATTTTAAGTATTGATTTGCATCTGGTANNCCAATAAAAAANCANATNGGTGTTTCTTTNTANAACCCAAACCATATTAANCGNTGGTCAATAATAGCTTTCATTTTNTTAAACATTTTTTCTGCTTGNTCAACTTTTAATGGCTTGAANNTGTGGTGTGTNCCCCANGCAGCATTATAAACNTCCACNAAATATTGTGCATATTTTTTAAAATCATAGTTTTTCATATGATCAATTGAAAAGTCTGGTCTTGATTTAATCCTTTTTGCACGTTCATAGAATTTCTCTGGATATGGTTCTCGTAAATTTTTACAGTAAACATGTTGATTATAATATACTTTAAAACCAAAATTTTCAAACAAATCCTTGTAATAACTTAAGTGATAATTTTGACCATATATAGTTTGTTTATCAAAACCTTCTACCATCAGTCCCCAGTATTTTTCTTTCTCACCAAAATTAATAGGGCCATCCATCGCTTCTATATTTCTTTCTTTTAGCCAAGCAACAGCTGTTTCGAATAATAAATTTGCTGCTTCTTGATTATTGATGCATTCAAAAAAACCAACTCCCCCTGTTTTTAGCGGGTCTTTATCATTTTTTTTAGTACTATAAAAAACTGCTATCCTACCTATTGTTTTGTTGTCTTTTTTTAGAATAAATCTTTCGATTTCACCTCTTTTATGATAAGAGTTTCTCTCTGGATTAAAAANAGTTTCTACATCTTGTTGAATATGAGGAATCCAATTTTTATCGTCCTTATATATAGTGTATACTAGTTTGTGGAATTCCTCTATTTGAGATTTGTTTATTACTTTTATAATGTCCATAGTAATTTAACTAGAAGTTATTGATTGTGTGAAATTAATAATTATTAACTTGAAAACACATAATCATTTTAAATGAATTATTAGCTTGTGAAAAATAAAGTTGTCATTATAACAGGAGCATCCTCTGGAATAGGGAAAGCTTGTGCATCAGCATTTTTTAAAAGAGGTGCTCGTTTAGTGCTTGTCGCTAGAACAGAGTCAAAATTAATAGAATTAACAAAATCTATAACGAATTTAGGAGGTGAAGCTATATATGTGGTAGCTGATGTTAGCAAGGAAGCAGATTGTGCTAATATGATTAATAAATCTATTGAAGCATATGGTAGTATTGATATTTTGATTAATAATGCAGGTATCTCTATGCGTGCATTATTTTTGGATTTAGATTTGGGGGATTTTGAAAAAGTGATGAGAATTAATTTTTATGGTACTGTCTATGCTACAAAATATGCTTTGAAACATATATTAGCTACTAAAGGTTCTATTGTGGGTGTCTCGTCAATTGCGGGGCATAAAGGTCTCCCTGCACGAACTGCTTATTCAGCCTCTAAATTTGCGATGACAGGATTTTTAGAAGCTCTCAGAATTGAAAACCTCAAAAAAGGTTTACATGTACTAGTAGCATCTCCAGGTTTTACATCTTCTAATATTCGACAAAATGCTATTAATGCTAGTGGTAACCATCAAAAAGAAAGCCCTAGAAATGAGAAAAAAATGATGTCATCAGAAGAAGTTGCTGAAAAAATTGCTAGTGCCGTAGATAAACGAAAAAATAGTATTGTTCTTACTTCACAAGGTAAACTATTGGTTTTTTTAAATAAATTCTTGCCTAATCTAGTTGATCGTCTTGTTTTTAATAGTTTGTCGAAAGAAAAAAAATCTCCTTTTTAAAATATGTCGGTTTTTTTAATTGGATATATGGGTAGTGGAAAATCTACTATTGGTAATGGTTTGTCAGTTATAATGAATATTCCGTTTTTTGATTTAGATTCTGTGATAGAAAAAAAAATAGGCATGACCATTCATAATATATTTAGAGAGAAAGGAGAGCATTTTTTTAGAGAGCAAGAGCATTCTATTTTAACCAACTTGAATTTGGATAACAAGTCAATAATAGCAGCAGGTGGTGGTACGCCTTGTTTCTTTGATAATCATAATTTTATGAAGAAAATGGGGTCTACAGTATATTTAAAAGTTACTCCTAATGAATTGTGTAATAGATTACAATTAGATGACAAACGACCGTTATTATTTAATAATAAATTAAATTTGAAAGATTTTGTTCATGAACAATTGTTCGAGAGAGAAAAATATTATCAAATGAGTGACTACACTATTGAGTCGGATAATATTTCTATTAATCAAGTACATGAATTAGTAAATAAAATAATATGACACATTTCAATATAGATTTAAGAAGTGATACGATAACAAAACCAACAAAGGCAATGTTAGAATATATGTTTAGTGCTAAGGTTGGCGATGATGTTTGGGAAGAAGATGAAACAGTTAAAGATCTTGAGAATTTCCTAGCATCTTTATTTTCAAAAGATGCTGCTCTATTTTGCCCTTCTGGTACAATGACAAATCAAATTGCTATAAGAGTTCATACTAAGATGGGTGATGAACTAATCTGTGACAGATTAGCACATATATATAACTATGAAGGGGGAGGGATTGCATCTAATTCAGGGGTGTCGGTTAGATTAGTAGATGGTAACTTTGGTCGGATATCTTTAGACCAAATCAAAGGCAATATAAATCCTGATGATGTGCATTTCCCTAGAACTCGTTTAGTATGTCTTGAAAACACTGTTAATAAAGGTGGTGGAGTATGTTATGATTATAATNATATTCAGAGTATTTCTAATTATTGCAAGAAAAANAATTTAATACTACATCTTGATGGTGCTCGTATCTTTAATGCTTTGATTGCAAAGTCAGAATCATCTTATGATTATGGAAAACTATTTGATAGTATTTCAGTGTGTTTGTCTAAAGGTTTAGGAGCTCCGATAGGCTCTGTGTTAATAGGTGGCTCAGATTTTATTAAACAGGCTAAAAGGGTTCGCAAATCATTTGGTGGAGGCATGCGTCAGGTTGGTTATTTAGCTGCTGCAGGAAGGTATGCATTAGATAATCATGTAGACCGTTTAGCAGATGATCATGCTCGAGCAAGATTAATTGGCGAACAGTTAGATTCACTCCACTACNTTACAAACTTACGTCCTATAGAAACTAATATTGTGTTATTTGATGTAAAAGAAAAATATGTTCAAAATTTTAAAAATTTATTAGCTGAGAATTCTATTCAAGCTTCTTTTATGGGAGATTATACGGTAAGATTTGTAACGAGTTTAGCTTTTTGTGATAATCAATTAGATGTTATGTTAAAAGCATTAAAAACTTTAAGTTAAGTATACCACTTCTTTATCTTTTTGCAAGACCACTTCAATATGATCTTTCAGAGTAGTAGATAGGTTTAGACCTACATAATCAACGCCAATTGGAAATCGATTATGATTTCTATTAACTAAAATAATTGTTTTNAAACTTTCAATATTATAAGTCAAAATTTCTTTAATGCCGTATATAATTGTTTTTCCTGATTTTAGGACATCGTCTACTAAAAAAATATTTTTTATCTCTGCCTGATTTAGTGGAGGATTGATTTTGTATTCGTGATCTTTAATTGATTTGATTTTATGAATAGAAATCTTTATATCTTGTTCTTGTTCTATTATAGTTTTTATTTTTTTAGCAATGATATATCCATTNTTATCAAACCCAACTAATGTAATTGATTTATCTTCATAGTATTCTTCAATGATAGAATAGGCAATTCTATTTATTTTATTATTGATTTGAGTCTTATTGAGAATAATTTGTTTCTTTTTCATATTCTTGCTAAGATACATTATCTATTGATTTAACTAAAAGAAATATTGTCTCGATGTGGTGTGTATGTGGAAATTGATCTGCTATAGAGAATTTTTTGATAACATAACCATATTCAAGTAATAATTTAATGTCTCTTGCTTGTGTGCTAGGATTACATGATACATAAATTATTTCTTCTCCATCTAATTCTATTATTTTTTTTATGCTTTTTTTTGAAACACCAGGTCTAGGAGGATCTATGATTATTGAATTTATTTTTCCCTTTAAATGTGGATTTTGAATTAAGAATTCACGTATATCAAGATTATGAAACTGAACGTTTTTAATATTATTTTTTTTTGCACTTTGTTTCGCATTTTGAATTGAGCTGGATGCTATATCAACGCCTATAACCTTAGTCTCATGCTTTTTTGTTGCAATCATCTGAGCAATGGTTCCTGTCCCACAAAAAAGATCTAAAATCACAGGTTTTTCAACTTTAGAATTTAATGAGGTGTATTCTACTACTTTTTTATATAGTGTTTGAGCACATAATGGGTTTGTTTGAAAAAAACTACTCATATAAATTTCAAAATCTAATCCTAGCATATTCTCAACAATTTTATCATCACCAAAAATTGTTTTTGAATCGACATTTTTATAATTGATCCTATCTGACACATCATCATTGATAGTATGAATAATACCTGCTATTTTTTTGTCATGTAATCCTATTATTTTGTTTATAAAGAGAGTAGGTGAAAATTTTTTAATATTATGAGAACTTGTTACAAGTTCAATAAGTAGTTTATCATCTTTGTAACTTTTTCGAACATTGAGATTTCTAAAGAAACCTTTTTTTTGAGGTATGTTCCATGCGGGTAGCCCCGTTTCCATACAGAACGATCTTATTTCTGAAAGAGAGTCTTCCCATTCTTTATCAAATAATCCAGAATCTTTCTCTAGATTTTCGACCATCCACCATGTGTTTGCTTTTTTAAAGCCCAGACCAAAATCATCGACATCACATTTTTTTTCTTTGTCATATATGATTGAAGAAAAAGCATATTCCATTTTATTTCGATAATGCCATGTTTTAGGTGATTCAATAAAAGCATCATAGTATTCTTCAATATTACTGACACCTCCAATCTGTTGAAATACTTCAATCACCAAATCTTTCTTTTTTTGTCTTTGGTATTTGATGTCTAAATCATAATATGGTGCTCCAGAAATTTTCTGATAATTTCTTTTTTTCTGTAATGGACTTTTTTCAACAACTTCTATAATTTTGGCTTCTGCATAATTGCGTTTTAGCTTTATGATTTCTACTAATACAGTTTGTCCTTGTATTCCATTTTTTACAAAAATGACAAAATCTTCTGTGTTGTGATGAGGTTGCTTGCTGATACCATTTCCACCATATACTATATCTTCAATATAAATTTTTAGTCTTTCTTTTTTTTTAATGACTTGCATACTACAAAAATAATTATCTTTACCGATAATGAACTCGAAAACAATTATAGATCTTGAATTAAAGTATGGTGCTCATAATTATCACCCTTTACCTGTTGTTTTGGAAAGAGGAGAAGGAGTATTTGTGTGGGATGTTGAAGGGAAGAAGTATTATGATTGCTTATCTGCATATTCAGCAGTAAATCAAGGGCACTGCCATCCAGATATTTTATTAGCATTAAATGAGCAAGCTAGTAAATTGACCTTGACGTCTAGGGCTTTTCATAATAATGTGTTAGGTAAGTTTGAAAAATATGCAACAGAATTGTTTGGGTACGATAAATTGTTGCCAATGAATACTGGTGCGGAGGGTGTTGAGACAGCAATTAAATTGTGCCGTAAGTGGGCATATCAGAAAAAAAATATTCACCCTGAATCCGCGAATATTATTGTTTTCGATGGAAATTTTCATGGCAGAACAACTACCATTATTTCTTTTTCAAATGATTCGGATGCTAGAGATAATTTTGGACCTTATACTCCAGGCTTCATTTCGATACCATATAATAATATTGAAGCATTACATTCCGCCATAAGTCACAATACTAATATTGCAGGTGTATTAGTTGAACCTATACAAGGGGAGGCTGGTGTTGTAGTTCCTGATGATGGTTTTTTAAGCGATGTTAAGAAAATATGTGTAGATAATAATATCCTTTTAATTGCTGATGAGATTCAAACAGGTATTGCTAGAACCGGTAAACTTCTTGCATGTGATTATGAGTCTGTTAAAGCGGATATNCTAATCTTAGGNAAGGCTTTNTCTGGTGGTGTTTTCCCTGTCTCCGCTGTATTAGCAGATGATGAAGTGATGTTATGTATTAAACCGGGGGAGCATGGATCAACTTATGGTGGTAATCCAATTGCTTGTCAGGTAGCCATGGCTGCCTTAGAGGTGGTGAAAAATGAAAACTTATCAGATAATGCTTATAAATTAGGATGTTTATTTAGAGAAGATCTTAATCAATTTATAGAGTCAAATAATCTAGTAACTCAAGTGAGAGGTAAAGGTTTACTTAATGCTATTTTGATTAATGATTCTCCAGAAAGTAGTACAGCTTGGGATATTTGTATGCAACTTAAAGAAAATGGTTTATTAGCAAAACCAACACATGGTAATATTATAAGATTAGCACCACCACTGGTCATCAACAAAACAGAATTATTAGAGTGTTTACACATCTTAAAGAGTACTATTAGTAATTTTTAACCCCATTTTTATATTTTGTAACTTTGTGTTATGAGATTTTTTATATTTATATTATTTGCAACTTTTTCTATTTCTTCTTTTTCTCAAGTTCAAAGATGTTCAACAGATGAATATAGGGAGGTTTTAAAATCAAAAGGACTATATAAGTATAATAAAAAAGAACCTGTACTGCATCAATCATCTTCTACTAACTATGACATACCTGTTGTTGTTCATGTTTTATATAATACAGAAGAACAAAATATATCAGATGATAGAATTTATTCTCAAATTGAAACATTAAATAATGATTATAATGCATTAAATATAGAATTAGAGAATGTACCTGAAGAGTTCCAAAATGTAATTGGTAATGTTGGTTTTTCTTTTTGTTTAGTGCAAGAAGATCTTGAGGGTAATCCATTTAATGGTATTAATAGAGTTTATACTGAGATTGAGTCGTTTCAAGGTTTTAGTGATGGGATGAAAAAAACAGACCAAGTAGGAGTTGATGCTTGGGATACGGAAAATTATTTAAATCTGTGGGTGTGTGACTTAAATGGTAACACATTAGGTTTTGCTACTATGCCGGGTAGTGTGCCATCTGATTTAGATGTAGTAGTTATTGATTATTTATACTTTGGCGTTAATCTGTCTTCATCAAATCCATACAATTTAGGTAGAACCGGAACTCATGAGGTCGGGCATTATTTTAATCTTGAGCACACTTTTTATGCTGGTTGTTCTGATTGGGATGATTGTGAAGATACACCAGCATTAGCGTCACCGACTTATGGTTGTCCATCGTACCCTCAAGCAAGTTGCTCTTCTAATGATATGACTATGAATTACATGGATTATACTAATGATGCATGTATGTATATGTTTACTGTTTGTCAAGCGGATCGAATGATTGATGCTTTATTGACCTATAGGTCTAATTTAATTGCTAGTACGAATTGTTCAGTTTCTCTCGATGAAGACATGTCATCAAATCATGTAAATATATATCCTAATCCAGTTGCGGACATCTTATATCTTGATATTTATAATGTTTCTGTGAGTATTTTAGATATTTATGGCAGAAAAGTAATAGATAAGCATATGGTCAATAATAGGCAGTTAAATATATCTTTTTTACCTTCAGGGACTTATTTTTTATCTGTTCGAGATAAGATGTATAAAATCATCAAAGGATAATTTCATTTTTTTTTTGTATCTTTTACGTAGGGTTTTTGTTTAATTTAAGGGTGTGTTTATGAGGTTAGTGGTTGTTTTTTTTCTTTTTTTTTCTTTTTTTTCCTCTAGTCTTTTTTCTCAATCAGATATTGTGGGTGGTGAAAATGCAGATATTCAAGATTATCCATATCAAGCTGCACTATTATATAGTTCCGGAGGTTGGAATTATGCTTATTGTGGTGCATCAATAATTAATGAATACTGGATTCTTACAGCAGCTCATTGTGTAGAAGGAGAGTCTGCAAGTAATACGGTCGTTAGGATTGGTTCTGATAATTTGTATGCCCAAGGCGGTAGTAGTTATGATGCAGACGAGATTATTATTCATAATGATTATAATTCCAATACTATGAATAATGATATTGCGCTTATTAAATTAGAAAACCCAATTAGTTTTAATAACTCTAGAAATTCTGTGCTTTTGATGTGTGAGAATCAGGTTGATTTAGGTGTTCAAGATGCAGGTGAGATTTCTTGGGTTACTGGTTGGGGGGATACAGAAGGTACTACTAATTCTTCACAACTTCAAGTGGTTGCTGTTCCTATTACAACCGAATCAGATTATGGTTGGGGACAAATAGATGCTGATATGATTATGGCTGGTTATGAAGATGGGGGTTATGACTCTTGTCAAGGTGATAGTGGTGGTCCAATGGTCGTTTTAGCGGGAGATGGAGAGACATATCTTCAATGTGGTATTGTGAGTTGGGGTTCTGGATGTGCTGATCCTGGTTATCCCGGCGTATACACTAGGGTTTCTTATTTTGTAGATTGGATTTGTGAAAATACCAATGGAGTAGTGTGTGCTAATGAAAGTGATTTGTGTACTAATAACCCTGTATATGGTTGTGTAGATATAACGGCTAACAACTATAATACACAGGCTACCATAGATGATGGTTCTTGTGAGTATGAATGTGATCAAGATGTATCATTATTAATAACATTTGATTGTTGGCCAGAGGAAACAGGATGGAGTATTGTGAATGATAGTGGTAGTGTGATTACTTCTCAAAGCACAGGTTTTTATTCAGAGTCGGAAGCTTTAGAAACTATTTGTTTATCTGAAGGTTGTTATATCTTTACTATTAATGATAGTTATGGAGATGGTATGGGAGGTTCACAATGGAGTAGTTGTAGTATTGATGGAAGTTATGAGATAACGTTAGGTTCAGAAATTTTAATTAATGGAGATGGTGATTTCGGATCTTCTATTAGTCATAATTTTTGTATTTCTATTATATCGGGTTGCATGAATCAAACTGCATGTAATTATAATCCAAATGCTATTTTAGATGATGGATCATGTTATAATAATGATTTAGGCTGTGGATGTGATAGTCCAGCTGCCGAGGAAGGTTATGACTGTGATGGTAATTGTGTTTTAGAATTAGATTGTGCAGGTGTTTGTGGAGGTTCTTCAGTAGATTTAGGTTGTGGCTGTGGCAATCCTAGTCCCGAAGAAGGTTATGATTGTGATGGTAATTGTCTTTTAGAGCTTGATTGTTTTGGTATTTGTGGAGGTTCTTCCGTCGATTTAGGTTGTGGCTGTGGTAGCC
>PAVX01000019.1 GCA_002713285.1 Flavobacteriales bacterium | reverse complement strand
TTCTATTTTAATTTATCATGAAAATGGAAAAAAAGAAATGATAAAAGTTGAAAATATTGGTAATAATAAATACATCTTAAAAAATAACCCTAATATTCAATCTCCATTTAATATAGCAATTAACACATATGATTTACTAGATGCAGCACCAAATAAAAATGGTATTTATGCTATTGACTTATATGTTAATGATTCATTATTTTTCTCTAATCAAATGACTAAATTTGCCTTTTCAGAAACAAAGTACATTAATTCACATATTGATTACGAATACTATAAAAATAGTGGATTGAAATTTCAAAAATGTTTTTTGGACTTTAATAATAATTTAAGTACTAATAAAAAAAATACTGCATTCCGTATTGGTAATAATTCTAACACAAATCAATATAGAATTAAAATAATTATTAAAGATAGTTATAATAATAAATCAATTTTAGAATTTAATACACAAATAAATAACAAAACTGAAATCAAGAAAGAGACAGAAAAACATAAAAATTTAATTAATTGCAAACAAGTTTTTGAATTTAAAACCACTGACTGTGAAATATATCTTCCAAATAACAGTTTATATAGGGACCAACTTTTTACATTTCAAAAAATAAACGATTCAATTAATAAATTTCCAGTGTATAAAATTATGGATGATTCAATACCAAGTCATAAAAATTTCATATTATCAATTAGAGCAGATTCAATTGACAAAGATTTACGAAAAAAAGCTATTCTTACAAGAACTCATAACAACAAAACACATTATGTTAAAAGTAAATGGAAAGAAAATAAAATTATTGGTAAATCAAATAAATTTGGATATTTCAGTATTGCAATTGACACAATAAAACCAACTATTGAGCCAATTAAATCCAATACATCAAATACTATTCAGTTTAAAATTCAAGATGAATTATCCGGTATTAATAAATACAGAGGTGAAATTGATGGCAAATGGATATTAATGGAATATGATTTTAAAACTAATATATTAAAACATACTTTTAATGAAGATGCACAAAATAAAGATGCTAAATTAACTCTTTCAGTATCTGACAATGCGGAAAATAATAAAACAATAGAAATACAATATTATAAATGAATAAAAAAATACTGTTCTATATAATATACATATTCTATTTATTTGCTGGTGCACAAGAATTAGAAACATTTACTATAAAAGGTAAAGTACTTAATCAAAGTGATAAAAAAAATATTTCTAATGTTAATATATTATGCGATGATAAGGGTACAATTTCAAATAAAAAAGGATTATATAAACTAACCATTAATGCTGGTAAAAATACTATAATCCAAGTTGTGGCTTCCCATCAAGGATATAAAAACGATACTACCATAATTAACCTGAATCAAGAAAAATCTATTATCAATAAAAATATATTATTACAAAAAATATCTACACCATTGTTAGAAATAGATTTAATATCAGATAAATCCAGAGAACAGGGTGTAATAAAAATTGACCCTAAAATTATTAACAAGCTACCAACAACAACTGGAGGAATTGAGCCAATTATAAAATTATTGCCTGGTGTGTCTTCAAGCAATGAATTAAGTAGTCAATATTCAGTAAGAGGAGGAAACTATGATGAAAACTTAATTTATGTGAATGATATTGAAATATATAAACCTTTTTTAGTAAGAAATGGTGAACAAGAAGGTTTAAGTTTCATTAATCCAAATATGATTTCTTCAATTGAATTTTCTTCTGGTGGATTTCAAGCAAAATATGGAGATAAATTATCGTCTGTTTTAGATGTGAAATATAAAAAACCTAACAAAAACAACATATTAATTTCAACAAGTGCACTTGGTGTTTTAATCAATGCAGAAGGATATATAAAAACTAAACAATTTAACTCTTTACATGAAATACGATATTTAATTGGAACAAGAATTAGATCTAATAATTTTTTATTTAATTCACTAGATACACAAGGAGATTATAAACCAATATTTAAAGACATACAAACTTATATTACATATAATAATTCAAATTATTCTAAATGGGAATTTAGTTTACTAAATTATTATTCACAGAATAAATATGAAATGATTCCTCAAAATCGAGAAGCAAAATTTGGAACTGTTCAAGAAGCCCTACAATTAACAATCTATTTTGAAGGAAAAGAAATAGATAATTATGAAACTACTTTAAATGCAATCTCTTCATTATATACACCAAATAACTTATTAAAACTAAAATTCACATCATCGTTTTTTCAAACTAAAGAACAAGAATTTTATGATATTGTAGGTGAATATTGGCTAAGTGAATTAGACAACAATATTGGCTCCGATCAATTAGGAGAAGTAGCTTTTAATAGGGGTGTGGGTGCATATATAAACCATGCAAGAAATGTGTTTGAAGCCAGTGTTTTTAATATTTATCATGATGGAAAATATATTTTAAATAGTGAAGCAGGATTAGCGGAATGGGGAATAAAATATCAAATAGAAAATATAAATGACCAAGTAAGAGAGTGGGAAATGGTAGATTCGGCTGGTTACTCTATATCAGCTATTAATAATAATGATCTTAATTTATTTGAATTTCGAACTGGAAATTCATCTTTGAATTCCAGTAGATTTTCATCGTATATTCAATTTTCTAATAAATACAAATTAAATAAATTGGACATATATTTTACTGGAGGTAGCAGATTAAATTACTGGGACTTTAATAAAGAATTATTTATGAGCCCAAGAGCGATGATGAGCTTTAAACCAAATTGGAAAAAAGACTTTATTTTCAATCTATCATTTGGCTCTTACAATCAATCACCTTTTTTTAAAGAATATCGTGATTTTGAAGGAAACTTAAATAAAAATATTAAAGCTCAAAAATCTATTCACTATGTAATCAACTCAGATTATCAATTTAAATACTTAAATAGACCATTTAAATTAACAGGCTCAATATATTACAAAAAATTATCTAATATAATTCCATTTGAAATAGATAATTTACGAATCATTTATTTAAATGAAAATAATGCAAATGGTTATGCAACTGGAATAGATTTAAAATTATTCGGAGAATTTGTACCAGGTGTAGATTCATGGATGAGTATATCACTTCTTAAAACTCAAGAAGATATAGAAGGTGACGAATATGGATTCATACCAAGACCTACCGATCGCAGATTAAATGCATCTATATTTTTTCAAGACTACTTTCCAAATAATCCCAATTACAAAATGCAATTAAGCTTAATCTATGGCTCTGGACTTCCTTTTGGTGCACCTAAATCCGAACGTTTTGAACAAGTATTAAGAATTCCCTCTTACAAAAGATTAGATATAGGTTTTTCAAGATTAATAAAAAATGAAAAAGAAAAAAGTAGAGTAATGTTTTTAAATTACTTTAAATCAATATGGGCTAGTTTAGAAATTTTTAATTTAATAGGTATTCAAAACACATCCTCTTACATATGGGTAAGTGATGCACAAAATAATTATTATGCAGTCCCAAATTACTTAACTGGTAGATTAATAAATGTAAAATTAAATATGAAATTTTGATTATATCAATATACTAGTTTTTACTTAATAGTATATCTTTTCTGTATACTACCATCATCATAAATATAAAATAACAAAGTATTTTGATTGTTATTATTAATTTCCTTTCCTAAACAATCACTAATTCTAATTAATTTTTTTGAATTTATTTGATTAATTCCTAGTAACATTTTTCCAGCTTTACTAATACCATTCCTTAAATAATACCCCGAACCTTCTGACCATTGAACTTCTAGGGTTCTAAGTTCACCCGTTGTAGAATTCCAGAGTTGAAAATTCAATTTGTCTCCCTCAAATAATCCATCTTTTTCATCTGTTGTCAAATCATCACCCCATACAGAAATGTAATTATTGCCTTCTGAAATAATGGAGGCACCAACTAATAAACCATCTTTGTCAAATACTGCAATCTCATCGTATTCATTTAAAATATGAATACTACACAATTCAGGTAAAAGAATAGTCATATTGTTATCTGTAAATTGTGGTTTTTCAAAATATTGAAAACTATGTATTTCATCATTTTCTATTCTACCATTGACAATCTCCTGATAAGAAAATGGAAAATTTAAAAATGATTTAATTTGATAACCCTCGCCAGGAAGCATATTACCAATAGAATTTAAGTTATATTCTGGCCAATATACATTTCCAGATTCATTTTTAATAATTACTACACTTTCAGAATAAGATTCGAAAAATTGTGAAATATCAGCAGGAGAATCATGTAAGTAACCTATAATACTCCATCCAGAACCTAAATTAATTGTAGTATCAAAAGGGACTTTAACACCTGAAATTGTTAAATAAGAAAATGTATTCATTTTTATTTGATAACCTGCGCCAATCACTAAATTTCCAATAGAATTCAAGTCATATTCAGGCCAATATACATTTCCATTTTGATCTTTAATAATAATAACATCTTGAAGAATATCATCAAAAACTAAACTAATATCATCAGTTTGATTTATATATGTTGACCACATATTCCAACCTTCCTCAAGTGGAATAGATTGAGTTGAAATTGATGACAAACAAGTACCATCATCCTCAGTTGCATTTTCATTAAAATTAATTGCTGTTGTATCAGTACAGCCAAATATCTCTAATTCATCACATATTCCATCATTATCTATATCAGAATTGCAGTTTCCTAAACAATCATAAAAATTCTCCTCATATATACAGGATTCATCATCCTCAGTTGCATTGGAATTATAATTACAAGCTAAAAAATCCATACAACCTAAAATAGAATTATCAATACAATAATTATGACTGCTTGAAGAGCCGAAATCGCCTGTGCCTGAAAAAATAATTTCAGAATTAACAATTAACTCATAATTACCATCTACACTACAACTACTCCATTGAGAACCTCCCATTCCATCTCCATAACTATCTGTTATAGTAAATGTATAACAACCTTGAGCATGACAAATCTCTTCGAAAATATTTGGTGAAGAATAATCACCTGTACTTTGCGATGCTATAATAATATTATTGTCATTTATTATACTCCATCCTATTTCTTCAGGCCAACAATCAAATGATATTGTTAAAGATATAATTTGATCACAAGGATATTGACAGGAACCATCATTAGCTGTTGCTTCAGAATTATAATTTATAGCAGATGAGTCAGTGCAACCATATACAGCATCTTCATCACAAAACACACTTTGATTTGGACAAACAGCACCCCCAGTATTATCACATATCCAATCTATAAAATATGAGACTCTAGAATATACTCCAGGGTAACCAGTTTCAGCACATCCATATCCCCAGCTAACCACTCCGCACTGTAAATATGTTTCGCCATCAGCAGCTAAGACTACCATTGGTCCTCCACTATCTCCTTGACAAGAATCATAACCACCTGAGGAATAACCCGCCATTATCATATCTGCATCTATTTGATTGCTTCCATAGCTTGATGTATTTGTTATTGGTACACCAACAACTTGTAATTGATTTGGATTATTAGCTGTTCCTTCATCTTCTCCCCAGCCTGTAATCCATGACATTTCTCCTGGATCTTGAACACCTAATTCAACTTGTTGGTCGCACATAAGAACAACTGGCTGAGTGTTATTGTTGTAAGTTATTGGATCTGCTAGTCTAATCAGTGCAATGTCATTATTCATCGTATTACTATTATAGTTTGGATGTGAAATAATTTCTGCTGCATCGTATGTTACTCCACCTTGGGCATATGATGAGCTGTTCCCAACTCTTACCCCAGTATTATTTGCTGATTCACCTTGAACACAGTGAGCAGCTGTCAGGACCCAGTACTCATTTATAATAGAAGCACCGCAATAAGCATAACCACCACCCCAACCGCCAGTGCTTAANAGTGCNGCTTGATAAGGATAATCTTGAATATTTGCATCTTCTCCTCCCACAATATCAGATTGTGAAAACAAATTAGAAATAAAAAAAGAAAAAAAAAGAAACAAAACATTCACTAATCTCATCACTACTCCCTATAATTAAAATAACACTATTCTTAATATAAGAAAAATATAGATTAATTTTTAATTATTTTATATATTTTATTTTTAATAAAAATAAAATAATTACCAGATGGTAAATAAGATAAATTAAGATTATTATCATTTTCAATGTATTGATTTAAAACATTTCTACCATATATATCATACATCAATATATTTTCATTTTGAATGTCAATTGTTAAAATATCACTAAACGGATTTGGATACAAATTAACTGATTTATCTTCAACATAATCAATTAATTTTATAGAACAATCATTGTCAGATATTAAATCTGATCGATATGTGCTTAATGCATTAACCATAATCTCCGCTTGACAAATAGTAAACATATGCATACAAGCATCATTAGTATAATCCATATAATTCATTGTCATATTAATTGACTGACAAGATTCTTGAGGAAATGCGGGACAACCATAAGTTGGGCTTGATAGAGATGGTGTATCATCACATCCATCCCAATCGGAGCAACCAGCATAAAAAGTATGTTCAAGATTGAAATAATGACCTATTTCATGAGTACCTGTTCTACCTAAATTATATGGACTATCCGAAGATAAATCAACACCAAAATATTCATAATCAATAACAACACCATCTAACTCAGGGTCAACATCACCTGGCATTGTTGCAAAACCAAGAGTATTTCCACTAAGATCACACACCCAAATATTTAAATAATTAAGAGGATCCCAAGCATCAACACCTCCTTGACTACTAAATTTCATATCATCAGTAAAACCCTGAAAAATATCCACCTCAGTATATACACGATTAATACCTGTAAAAGGATTACCTTGCAAATCTTGTTGAACTAAACAAAATGAAAAACCTACATTACCAATATTAGATTGAAATTCTAAAGGAACATTAATTAAATCTAGATTTGACATATTATAATCTTCATTTAAAGTTTGAATTTGAGAAAAAATTCTTTCATCAGAAATATTTTGATTATTATTATTATACAAAACATGGACAACAACAGGTATAGTATAATTAACATTCAATAACTTATTATAAACAATTTCTTGTTTGTGATAATTATACAATCCACGATCTTTTAAATTATTTCTATATTCATCTGTAGAACATCTATTAATTTGTGCACTTGAAATAAAGTATGACAAAAAAAATAATATATTTAGCAAAAACCTCATATTACAAAGTTACAAAATATAAAAATGGTATTAAAAGTTAGAAATAGTTGTCTTCAAAATTTCTATGCAATCAAATAACTGTTTTTTATCAATAACGAGAGGGGGAGCTAATCTAATTATATTACCGTGTGTTGGTTTAGCTAATAGGCCATTTTCTTTGAGCTTAATACAAATGTCCCATGCTGTACTACTATCTGGTTTATCATTAATAACAATAGCATTTAACAAACCCTTTCCCCTAACAGTTTTAACTAAAGAATTATTGCCAATAAAACTACTCATCTCTTTTCTAAAAATATCGCCTAATTGAAAAGCATTATCAGAAAGATTTTCATTAACAATTACTTCTAAAGCAGCCATGGCCACCTTACAGGCTAGAGGATTTCCTCCATATGTGGATCCATGCTCACCAGGCTTAATACACAACATAACATCATCATCAGCTAAAATTGCTGAAACAGGAAATACACCACCTGACAAAGCTTTTCCTAAAATAAGAATATCAGGGCGAGCATCTTCATAATCACAAGCCAACATTTTTCCTGTTCTTGCAAGCCCTGTTTGAACTTCATCTGCAATAAATAACACATTATATTTATTACATAATTTTCTTACTCCGTGCAAATATCCATCATCAGGAACTACAACACCTGCTTCTCCCTGTATTGGCTCAACCATAAATGCACATACATTAGGATCTTTTAATTCAGATTCTAAAGCTATTAAATCATTATAAGGAACCAAATCATAGCCTGGCATATAAGGACCAAAACCCTCATATGATGATGGGTCATCAGAACTAGAAATCGCAGCCAGTGTTCTGCCCCAAAAATTTCCTTTAGCAAAAATTATCCGAGCTTTATTTTTAGCAATATTTTTTTTTAAATAACCCCACTTCCTAGCTAATTTATTTGCTGTTTCACCTCCTTCAACACCAGTATTCATAGGTAAAACTTTATCATAACCAAATAAATTTGTAATGTAATACTCATACTCACCTAGAACATTATTATGAAAAGCTCTTGAAGTTAATGTTAACGTAGATGCTTGATTATTAAGAGCAGATATAATATGTGGATGACAATGACCTTGATTAACTGCAGAGTATGCAGAAAGACAGTCATAATATTTTTTCCCGTCAATATCCCAAACAAAAACACCTTTACCTTTAGACAACACTACAGGAAGGGGATGATAATTATGAGCACCGTATTTGTACTCAAGATCTATAATTGATTTTGACTTCATTATTGACAAAGATAATTATTTTTGTGCTATGAAAAGTATTAAGAAAAAAGAAAGATTAGAAATTACTATAGACGATATTGTATACGGGGGCAATGGAATAAGCAAGCAACAATATCAAAACTCTAAAAATTTTATAATTTTTGTTAAAAATGGTATTACTGGACAAAAAGTTTTAGTAGAAATTACAAAATTAAAACCAAAATATGCAGAGGCAAAAATCATTAAAATAATAGAAAAAAGTTCTTTACAAGAAGATAATAAATTTCAAAAAATCTCTGGTGCTCCATATTATGATTTAGATATTAAATTTCAAAGAGAAAAAAAACAAAATTTGGTTTTTGAAGTTTTTAAAAAAATTGGTGGAATTGATGATATTAAAAATCATTTTGACGAATTTATTAAATCTCCTAAAACATGGCACTATCGAAATAAAATGGAATATGCATTTTCATCAATAATATATGACCACATATCTAAGTCCGATAAAGATGAATTTGGTCTTGGATTTAAAAAACAAAATACATGGTGGATGGTGGAAAACTTAGAAAAAGATTCCGGCATTTTTGATAAAGAATGGAAAGATAAAATATCTGCAATTAGACAATTTTGTATTGAAACAAAATTATCTGCATGGAATATACCACAAAAAAAAGGATTTTTTAGAAATTTAAATATTAGAAAAAGTTACAGCCAAAATAAATTACTTATAGAACTTGTAACAAGCTCTCAAGAGCTAGAAAAATTTAATACAAAACAATTTGTAAACAAGATAATTGAATTACATGGCGAAAGAATAGAAGGTGTAATTCATACTATTAATGATAATATTTCTGATAGAATTAATTATCAACAAGTAATATCAAAAACTATTTATGGATCTAATAAAATTACTGAAAAAATACTAGGATTAAGTTTTGAGATTTATATGAGTAGTTTTTTTCAAACAAATCCATTATGTGCAGAAAAGCTATACTCTAAAGTAATAGAATATAGTCAAAATGAAAATAAAAAATCTATTATTCTCGATCTATATTGTGGTACAGGAACCATCGCACAATTAATTGCTATAAAGAACTCTAACCAATCTATCATTGGAGTTGATATAGTGAATAGTGCAATTGAAAATGCTAAAGTTAGTGCTAAAAAAAAAAAAATTAAAAATGTTAAATTTTACAATCTTGATACTGGGAAATTTTTAATAAAAAATCCAGATTTAAAAAATCAAATTGATACAATTATTATAGACCCACCTAGACCAGGTGTTGCAAAAAAGGATGTGAAAAAAATAATTGAATTAGATGCAAAAAAAATTATATATGTATCTTGCAACCCAAGCACGCAAGCAAGAGACATAAAAATGCTAATAACAAATGGATATATAATTAAAAAATTTTCAATAGTAGATCAGTTTCCTCACACACATCATATAGAAACAATCTTTATGTTAAAAAAAAAATTATCAAATAGAGTATGAAAAGAAAACAAATTATTCTAAACAAAAAAGAAATAAATAATAAAATTAATAGAATCAGTTTTTCTATTATTGAGGATTATCATAAAAAAGAATTAATAACTTTAATCGGCTTTGAGAAAAATGGATATATCATTGCAAAAAAAATAAAAGAGTCAATACATAAAGAACATGATGTAAAAATCTCACTTCACAATATTAAATATGTCAAAAACCTAAATTATAAAGTCACTCCCCCACTCAATCAAGAAACTTCAAAACATATTTTTTTAGTTGATGATGTATTAAAATCTGTAAAAACAATAATTCATGGAATTAAAGACATACTTAATAAAAATATTTTAAGCTTAAAAACAATAATTTTAGTAAATAGAAATCATAATCAGTTTCCAATTGGTGTTGACTATGTTGGCTTAAATTTATCTACAACATTACAAGACCACATTGAAGTGATATTTGAAAAAAATCAAGAAATTGTATACTTAATGTAATTTTTTAAGTACACTACAGACAACACTTAATTGATCGTCGTTAAAACCAAGATGAGTAACAAATCTGATTGTATTTTTTCCCATAAACGATGCATGGATATTATGATTAATTAATATTTTTTTAAAATTTATAATATATGAATCTTTTATGTCGAATATTATAATATTTGTTTCGACAGGTCTTATATTTTCCACAAAGTTAATTTTACTTAGGAAATCTACTATAATTTTTGCTCTTTTATGATCTTCTTTAAGTCTATCAATATTATGATTAAGTGCATATAGACCTGCAGCAGCTAAATAACCTACCTGTCTCATACCACCTCCAAGTGACTTCCTAACTCTTTTGGCTTCATAAATAAAATCTGAATCACCAATTAAAACCGAACCAATTGTAGCACCTAATCCTTTGGACAGACATACTGAAATACTATCAAATATTTCACCATATTCAAACGAAGAGTGTGATTTCGCAACTAATGCATTAAAAATTCTCGCTCCATCTAAGTGCAATATCAATTTATTATTACGGCAATAATGAGAAATCTCTTGCATATCTTCATAATTATAGCAAACTCCACCTCCCTTATTAACAGTATTTTCTAAACACACCAAGCGAGTTCTTGGAAAATGCACATCATCAGGATTAATATTATTTTTTATATGACTTAACTTAATTCTTCCAAAATCACCATTAACTAACCTCACAGACACACCTGAATTGGAGGCAATACCTCCTCCTTCATAATTATATATATGAGATAATTTATCACATATCAATTCATCACCTATTTTTGTGTGGACACGAATTGCAATTTGATTAGTCATAGTTCCTGACGGACAGAATAAAGCAGATTCTTTGGAGAACATAGTTGCTAAATTATTCTCAAGAACTTTTACTGTTTCATCTTCTTCCCAAACATCATCTCCAACATTCGCATTACACATACAATCTAACATATCCTTAGAGGGAACAGTTATTGTATCACTTCTTAAATCTATATTCAAATTGTTCATAGTTTTTTTTTAATAAAGTACATAATTGATCAGTAGAGGCACAATCTGATTCAAAAGTCAACTTACTTTTACAATAATACTGCTCTCTTTCTTTGATTTGAAGACTGACAAAATCATATAAATTATATTTATTTTCTAATATTAATGGTCTTTGATGATTATCTTTTAGTCTTCTTACAAGTTCTTCACAACTGACCTTCAGATAAATTGTAAAACCTGTATGATTCATAAAATTATTATTATTATAATAACAAGGAGTACCACCTCCAGTTGCAACTATTGTTGAATAATTAAAAACATAATTTGTTAATATCTCATGCTCTATTTGTCTAAAATAATCTTCACCTTTATTCAAAAAAATATCTTTAATTGTCAATCCTAATTCTTTTTCTATTAAATTGTCTAAATCTACAAAATGAAAATTTATTTTTTTTGCTAATAATTTTCCAATAGTTGTCTTACCACTACACATATATCCAATTAAAAAAATAGGCATAATTAAAATGGAGAATTTTTCTCTTTAGATAAAGATCTAAATACTAATTTATCAACCAAATTTGGTAAAAATTTATTTAGCATCACTAATAACTTACCCTGAGAAGTTAAAACAATACTATTTTTTCTTTTTTTCACTGCAATTGTAATTTTTTTTGCAACTTCTTCAGCAGTCATCATTTTATTTTCATTACGAGGACTTTCTTTTTGACTACCCCCACTAGAATTTAGAGCATTTTGTCTAATACTAGAAGCAGTAAAACCTGGAGAAGCAATTAAGACATGAAGACCATTTTTTAAATTTTCAATTCTAAGAGCTTCTAAAAAACCAGTCATAGCAAACTTAGATGCTGAGTAGGCAGTTCTAGCAGGAAGTCCTTTATGACCTGCAATAGATGATACACCAACAATTGAACCTTTTGTTGCTAAAATATACTTTAAAGCATACTTAGTTACATAGACAGTTCCATAAAAATTAATATTCATAACTTTTTTAAAATCTCTTAAATCTAAATTTAAAAATAGTGCTCGCATTGAAATACCAGCATTATTAATTAATATATCAATACGACCATAGTGATTAACCACCTTGGAAATCATCTTTGAACAATCTAGTTCAATACTTACATCAGCAACAATATATATTGCACTACCTCCCAAATTTACAATTGAATTTTTTAGTTCAATTAATTTAGACTCGTTTCTAGCTACTAGGACTAAATTAGCACCTCTTTTAAAAAATTCAGATGCACAAGCTTTACCTATTCCAGATGATGCACCTGTGATAATGACAACTTTATTTTTCAATATTCTCTAATTGTTTTAAAATCATAATATGTTTTCAAGTTAATAATTATTAATTTCACAGAATCAATTAATTCTACTTAAATAATTATGAACATCATAAAAGTAATAAACAATTCTCATATTGAGGAATTTCATAAACTAGTTCATACTTTATATAAAGACGACCAAAATTGGATTCCACATATTAAACAAGATGTAGAAACTGTTTTTAACCCAAATAAAAACCCTTATCATAAAAAAGGTTCTATTGATAGATTTATATTACAAAAAAACAATTCAACAATAGGTAGAATAGCTGTTTTTTACAGCACTAAAAAAAATGACAATGATTCAATAAAGACAGGGGGTATTGGTTTTTTTGAATGTATAAATAATCAAAAGGCAGCAAACATACTATTTGAAACAGCAGTGAATTGGTTAAAAGATAGAAATGTAGATGCTATGGATGGTCCAATTAATTTTGGGGAAAAAGAAAAATATTGGGGGTTAATGGTTGAAGGTTTTGATAAACAAACAATATATGGACAAAACTACCATTTATTTTACTATAAAAAATTATTTGAGAATTTTGGATTTAAAGTATATTACAATCAACATGTTTATTGTAAAGATTTAAGAGAACCATATCCTAGTAAGTTTTATGAACGTGCTGAAAGAATAAAATCAAGACCTGATTTTTCAATTGATCATATGAGAAACTATGATTTTAAAAAATATGCAAAATATTTTGTAGAAATTTATAATGCTGCTTGGGGGACACACCATACTTTCAAGCCCTTAAAAAAAGAGCAAGCAGAAAAAATGTTTAGAAAAATGAAAGCAATAATTGATCAGAGACTCATCTGGTTTGGTTTTTATAAAGAAACTCCTATTTGTTTTTTTATAGGTCTTCCTGATGCAAATCAATATTTAAAATATACTAACGGTAATTTAAATACAGTTGGTAAATTAAAATTTTTATTTCATAAAACTTTTAACAAATCTGATACTGTAGCTGCTTTAGTTTTTGGAGTAATTCCAAAATTTCAAAAACTTGGCTTAGAATCTGCCTTAGCAAAATATACGAGTGACAAAATGCTTGAAGACGGCTACACAAAAGTAATCCAAAGCTGGATTGGCGATTTTAATCCAAAGATGATAAAAGTATGTGAAAACTTTCTAGGAAGTGATATTTATCAGAAATTAACCACATATAGATACTTATTTGACAAAAAAGCTGAATTTAAACCCCATCCAATAATTAAATAAATTATATATTTGCATCAATTCTATTGACCTGGTAGCTCAGTTGGTAGAGCATCTCCCTTTTAAGGAGAGGGTCCTGGGTTCGAGCCCCAGCCAGGTCACATAGATTAAAATCGCCCAGATGCTGGAACTGGTAGACAGGCATGGTTGAGGGCCATGTGTCCTTATGGGTGTGCGGGTTCAACTCCCGCTCTGGGCACTCTTTAAAACTTAATTATTAATTATCCAACCAGCTAATCTTATAGAATCAACAATTGAAATACCATTAGGTTCCCATACATTTTTACCTAATTTGTAAACTGCTTGAATTGGAATATATTTAGTATTTTGAATAATCGCCCAATGTATAATCTCATTGTTATAAAAACCATCTTTCATTTCAGAGGTGTTATCATTGCCCCACAAAGCAATTGCTAGTCTCTCACCATTCCAAATAGTTAAACCTGCAATTTTATAATCATCTGGATTTGAATAAGGATCAGATTCGTTATATTCTAAATCATCAACTTTATACAGTGCAATAATAGTGTCACCAAGCTGAACAGTTGAATCAGTATTTAAAATTGCTACAGTCATGTTAACACCTGTATTTTTGATAGATAAGTTTGTCTGAGAAAATAAACCAAATGAGATTATAAAAAAAAATGAAACAGATATTTTAACCATAATTATGAATAAAATTATGAATACTTTTCAACAATTCTAATTTCTTAATAATAATTAATTTATTTTTAAAATAGCTTATGAATAAAATAAAAGAATTAAAAGAAATATGTTCCCAAGTAAGACGTGATATTGTCCGAATGGTTCACGGATGTCAATCAGGGCACCCTGGAGGATCTTTAGGTTGTGTAGAATTCCTGGTTTCACTCTACTTTGACATTATGAACCACAACAATAAATTTAATATGAATGGTGAAAATGAAGATATATTTTTCCTTTCAAATGGGCATATATCTCCGGTGTTTTATAGCGTGCTAGCAAGATCAGGATATTTTCCAATCCATGAACTACAGACATTTAGACACATTAATAGTAGACTTCAAGGACATCCAACTACACATGAAAAGCTACCTGGAATCAGAATAGCTTCTGGGTCACTAGGACAAGGACCATCAGTCGCTATTGGTAGTGCACTAACAAAAAAATTAAACTCTGATAATTCTACTGTATATTGTCTTTGTGGTGATGGAGAATTACAAGAAGGTCAAATTTGGGAAGCAATAATGTATGCGGGTGCTAAAAAAGTAAACAATCTGATACTAACAATTGATGTTAACAGGCAACAAATATGTGGATCTACTGAGGAGATAATGAGTCTTGGGGATTTAAAGATGAAATTTACTGCATTTGAATGGAATGTTCTTGAAGTTAAAAATGGTAATAATATTGATGATGTATTAAGTATTTTAAAATCAGCAAAAAACTTAACTTCTGATAAGAAACCAGTATGTATATTACTAAATACGGAAATGGGCTATGGGGTTGATTATATGATGGGATCTCATAAATGGCATGGTATTGCACCAAATGATCAACAATTAGAAATAGCATTAAATCAATTAAATGAAACATTAGGCGATTATTGAAAATATTATGGAATTTGAATTAAAAGATACAAGATCGGGATTTGGTGAAGGCTTATTGGAGTTAGGTAGAAAAAATAAAAATGTTGTCGCCCTGTGTGCCGATTTAACTGGGTCTTTAAAAATGGATGCATTTGAGAAAGAATTCCCTAACCGCTTTTTCCAAATTGGAATCGCGGAAGCTAATATGATGGGTATAGCTGCTGGTATGACTATAGGAAATAAAATTCCTTTCACAGGTACATTTGCAAATTTTTCTACTGGTAGAGTATATGATCAAATACGTCAATCTATAGCATATTCAGGAAAAAATGTTAAAATATGTGCATCTCACGCAGGAATTACTCTAGGTGAGGATGGAGCAACTCATCAAATTCTAGAAGATATTGGTTTAATGAAAATGCTACCTGGAATGACAGTTATCAATACATGTGATTTCAATCAAACAAAAAATGCAACAATTGCAATTGCAGATTATCAAGGTCCAGTTTATTTAAGATTTGGCAGACCAAAAGTTCCAAATTTTACCAATGAGAATGAAGTATTTAAAATTGGTGAAGCAATTACTCTAAAAAAAGGTCATGATGTATCAATTTTTGCGACAGGCCATACAGTGTGGGAGGCATTAGAGGCTGAAAAAAAATTGAAAAAAAATAATATAAGTGCGGAAGTGATTAATATAACTACAATAAAACCTTTAGATGACATTACAATATTAAAATCTATTCAGAAAACTAAATGTGCAATTATAGCTGAAGAACATCAAATACTTGGAGGATTAGGAGGAAGTATAGCTCAATTAACTGCTAAAAACAATCCTGTTCCTATAGATTTTGTCGGTGTAGATGATTCATTTGGGGAAAGTGGTAAACCTATGGATTTAATGAAAAAATATAAAATTGATAGAGATAGTATTTACAATAAAACTCTAAAAATTTTAAATAAAACATTTTAACTAAAAAAATGAGGAGAAAAGACTCTTTTTTAAGATATCAAGCACAAATTACTCAAACACCTTTTTTATTAGAAATTGACAGAGCAGAAGGAAGTTATATTTACACAAAGGATAACAAAAAATACATTGATTTAATTGCGGGTGTTTCAAGCTGTACACTGGGACATTCAGATCCAACTATTACGAAAGCAATCACAAAGCAATTAAAAAAACATACTCATGTAATGGTTTATGGAGAATTTATCCAAGATACACCATTACAATTGTCAAAATCCTTAGCAGCATATCTACCAATAGAGCTTGAGTGCACATATCTAGTAAATTCTGGCACTGAAGCAATAGAGGGTGCTATAAAGTTAGCAAAGCGAAAAAATGGAAGAAAAATTATTGTTTCATGTATTAATTCATACCATGGAAGTACACACGGGTCATTAAGTGCAACGGGAAACAAAAAAATGAGTGAAAAATTCCAACCTTTAGTACCTAATCATAAAAATATTAGATTTAATAATTTAGAGGATTTAGAAATTTTAAATAATAATGTTTCAGCTATTATAATTGAACCTATTCAAGGTGGTACAAATTTTTTATGTGCTGATCAATTATGGATCGAAACAATTAGAAAAAAATGTACACTACACTCAATTGAATTAATTTTTGATGAAATTCAAACTGGCTTTGGTAGAACAGGTAAAATGTTTGGATTTGAATTATTTAATATCGTCCCTGATATTTTATGTCTTGCAAAAGGAATGGGAGGAGGAATGCCTATAGGAGCATTTGTTAGTTCAAAAAAAAATATGGACTATTTGAGTAACGATCCACAACTTGGCCATATTACTACTTTTGGAGGTCATCCAGTTTGTTGTGCAGCTGCATTAGCTACTTTTAATAAATTAAAAAAATCTAAAATCATTTCCTCAATTAATCATAAAAGAAAATTATTTATATCAAACCTAATTCATCCAAGGATTAAACAAATACATGGTGTAGGCCTAATGATAGCTTTAGAATTTGAAAATGAAAAAATATGTCAAAAAATTGTGAGAAAATTATTACAAAAAGGCATTATAACATTTTATTTTCTATTTAATAGAAAAAATATTAGGATATCTCCACCTCTTAATATAAAAAATAAAGATATAATGAAAGCATGTAAAATAATTAAAAAAACTTTAGACAATATATAATCATCGTACTAATTATCTCTTTTTTTGTAAATTAACAAAAAAAATAATTATGCTAACAAAAAAAGTAGAAAATGCTCTTAACAAGCAAATAGAATTGGAAGCGAATGCATCACAATTTTATTTAGCAATGGCTTCCTGGGCTGAAACAAAAGGTTTAGAAGGTGTTGCTAGTTTTTTTTATCGTCACTCAGATGAAGAAAGAGAACATATGTTAAAATTAATTAAATATGTAAATGAACGAGGTGGACATGCAGTTGTACCTTCATTAGCTAAACCGCCAAAAGTATTTGACTGTTTAAGTCATGTTTTTCAAGACCTCCTAGATCATGAAGTCTTGGTGAGCAAAGAAATTAATCATGTAGTTGATATTTGTCTAAAGGATAAAGACTATACAACACATAATTTTATGCAATGGTATGTTGCTGAACAAATTGAAGAAGAAGCCTTAGCTAGACATATTTTAGACAAACTTAAATTGATCGGAGATGACAAAGGTGGACTATACTTATTTGATCGTGACATTTTAAATATGAATCCTGCAAAAAATTAAAATAGAATCAACATGGCAAAAAAAAGTATTTTAAATAAAAACTCATTAAATTTTTTAGAAAAATATATTAATAATCCTTCTCCGACTGGATTCGAATCAAGTGGACAAAAATTATGGCTTGACTATTTAAAACCATATATTGACACACATATTGTTGATACATATGGAACAGTTGTTGGAGTAATTAATCCCAAAGAAAAATATAAAGTTGTTATTGAAGCTCATGCAGATGAAATTTCATGGTTTGTTCATTATATTACAAAGGATGGTTTTATTTATGTTATTAGGAACGGGAGTTCAGATCATCAAATTGCTCCATCAAAAAGAGTAACTATCCATGGTGAAAAAGGAAATATAGATGCAGTTTTTGGCTGGCCAGCTATACATACAAGAAGAGGTGGAAAAGAAGAAACACCTAAATTAGAAAACATCTTCTTAGATTGTGGTGCTAGATCTGCAAAAGAAGTTCAAGAATTAGGTATTGAAGTAGGTAATGTTATCACTTACAAAGATACTTTTATGATTATGAATAAGAAATTTTTTGTAGGTCGTGCTCTTGACAATAGAATAGGTGGCTTTATGATTGCTGAAGTTGCAAGATTACTTAAAGAAAATAAGAAAAAATTACCATTTGGATTATATATAACAAATTCTGTTCAAGAAGAAGTTGGATTAAGAGGTGCACAAATGATTACTGAAACAATTAGACCAAATGTAGCAATTGTCACTGATGTCACTCATGACACACAAACACCAATGATTAATAAAATTAAAGAAGGAGATTGTTCAATGGAAAAAGGACCTGTTTTAACATATGGACCATCTGTACAAAATAACCTTTTGAAACTCATTATAAATACTGCTAAAAGAAATAAAATTGATATTCAAAAAGCTGCTGCCTCTAGATTAACTGGCACAGATACCGATGCATTTGCATTTAATACAGGTGGAGTTGCATCTGCATTAATATCACTACCTCTTAGATATATGCATACAACTGTTGAAACTGTAGCACAAAAAGATGTGGAAAATGTAATAAGGTTAATTTATAATAGTTTATTAGAAATAAATAATAATCATGATTTTAGATATTTAAAATAAATATTCTAAAGACATTTATTAATATTTGGCTTAAAATAGTTTGGACCCTTCATAATTTTACCATCTTCTCTATAAATTGGATTTCCATTTGAACCTAATTTAGACATATTGCTTTTTTGGATTTCTTCAAAGACACCTTCAATTTTATCCTGTAAGCCGTGAGATAAAATGGTCCCACATAAAATATACATCATATCTCCAAGTGCATCTGCAATTTCAACAAGATCTTCATTTTCACATGCTTCTAGATATTCTTCATTTTCTTCTGACATAAGACGATGTCTTAAACGATAAATATTTTTATCTACTTTGGAAGTAGGTTGATAATTATTTGTAATCCCAAAAGATTTATGGAATTTGTAAACATGGTTAATTTGTTTTTTCATTTGATTTTTTTCTTTAGATTTGAACAAATAAAATAAAAAACTATGAAGAATATACATTTATTAAGTTGCTTTTTATTAACAACAATTATATTAATATTTTCGTGTGCAAATAAAAATACATCTGATAAACAATCAAATGTAATGGAATTAAAAGAAAATACAAATCAAGAAAAATACTCAAAAGAAAATACGAGAAGATTTAATATAGATACTAAAAACACCATAATTGAATGGTATGGCAAAAAAACAACAGGAGCACATAACGGTAATATACAAATGGAAAAAGGTGCCTTAATATTAAATAAAGATGGAGAAATTGTTTCTGGAAAATTTATGATTGATATGAATAGTATTAACTGTACTGACTTAAATGGAAATAAAAAACAATCAATAGAAGAACATTTAAAAGATGACGACTTCTTTGGAACAGACAAACACCCAACAGCTTCATTCATAATTAAAGCTGCTGATGCAGATAGAATTTATGGTACACTAACTATTAAAGGTATATCAAAACAAATTGATTTTCCATATTCTAAAATAAATAAACATCAATACAAAGCGGAAATAAAAATAGATAGGACACTTTTTGATATAAAATATAAGTCAAAAACAATTTTCCCTGAGCTTGGGGACAATTTTATTCATGACGACTTCATTATTAAACTCAATCCTTTATCAATAACAAAATAAATATGGATGATATAACAATTGGCCATTGGTTATTTGCTTTATTCGGCAGCTTAATATATATATTATTTTGTTTTTGGGGTTATAAAAAAGAACAGTCATTATATACTAAATTTAATTATAGAATACTACCTGTGATTTTTTATATGGGTTTAATACTTGTATTTCTTATACTAATTTCATAGCAAACTATTTCTTTACACTATTCCACAAAAAATCTAGTTGATCAATAGAATAATCAGAAATATTTTTATTTTTCTTCTTAATTAGTTTTTCCATTTTATGAAATCGATTAAGAAACTTTTTATTAGTTTTTTCAAGTGCATTCAGTGAGTTAATGCCATTGCGTTGTGCATAGCCAATAAGGCTAAATAAAATATCGCCAAATTCTTCCTCGGCCTTTTGAATATTATTATTTTCTAATTCTAACTTAAATTCTTCAATTTCTTCTAAAATTTTATCAAAAGCAGTTAAGTTATTTTTAAAATCAAAACCGACACCTTTCACTTTTTCTTGGATACGATAACTTTTGAGCATTGTAGGCAATGATTGAGGAACACCTGAAAGTACAGATTTATTTTTATTTTTTTTTAATTTTAATAGTTCCCAATTTTTTTTAACTTCTTTTTCATCTTTCACCTTAAGGTTTGAATATATATGTGGATGCCTATATATTAACTTTTTTGTTTGACCTTTTATCACATCTGATAATTGAAATTTTTTATTTTCTTGAGCAAGTACTGAATAAAAAATGACATGTAACAAGATATCCCCTAATTCTTCTTTAATATCATCATAATCTTCATTCAAAATAGCATCTGATAATTCGTAGCACTCTTCAATAGTTAAATATCTTAAAGATTGTAATGTTTGTTTTTTATCCCATGGACATTTTTCCCTTAATTCAAACATAACACTTACTAATTCTTCAAAATCTTTTTTTAAATCCTCCATACTTATTTTTTTAAAACTATAGGGTAAAGTTGTTCAAATTTTCCTTTTTCAATATTTTTTAATTTTTTTTTCATCATTTTCCTCTTTTCATTTGATAAATAATCAATAAATAACACACCCTTTAAATGATCATATTCGTGTTGAAAGACTCTAGCTGAAAAACCTCTTAAAACTTCAGTGCATTTTTTAAAATTTTGATCTAAATAAGTAACCTTAATATAATTGCTTCTATTGACATCTCCAGTGAGAGATGGAATACTTAAACACCCCTCTGATTCTCTTACTTGAAGTGTTTCTTTTTTTTCTATTATTTCTGGATTAATACAAATTCTTTTAAATTTAAAAACTTCATCATTATTCTCCTCATCTATAAAATGGATATCAATTAAAAAAAGTTTTATAGCCAAGCCAACTTGGGGTGCAGCTAATCCCACACCACGAGCCCCACTCATTGTATCAAACATATTTGTAATTAAATTGTCTAAATCAGGGTAAGATGAATCAATAATCTTACATTTTTTTCTGAGAACAGGGTGACCATATATATATATAGGTAATTTCATATTATTTTAATCTGTGTAAAAAGGATTGTAATATAATTGTTGCACTTATTTTATCAACTATTGATTTATTTTGTCGTTTCTTTTTTCTCATATTTGAATAAACCATTGATTTAACAGCAATTTTAGATGTAAATCTTTCATCAACCATATGCACCGGTAAATTATATAATTTTTTTATTTGTTTAACAAATAATACAATTTTATCAGTAAGGAGAGCTGGTTTATTTAAAAGTGTTTTAGGTTCACCAACTACTATACACTCAACATCTTCTGTGTTTAGATAAGTAGAAAGATAAATAAAGATATCTTTGGTTAGCACGGTTTCTAGTGGAGAAGCAATAATTTTATTATTATCAGTATGAGCTAAACCTATACGCTTTTGACCATAATCTATTGCTAATATCCTTGACATATTTATCTAGTTTAATAATGTAAAATTAAAAGAAAATCATTATCTGACTAAAGTTAGCATAAATGTTTTTTGTATATATTTGATAATATTATGTTAAATATGAACCGAAAGGAATTAATAAATAAAATATTTAATAGCTTAAATATTACTCAAATTGACTACAAACTTATAAAGTCAATCATTGAAGACCTAGATAATGGATTAATAAGAGTTTCAGAAAAATTAAATGGCAAATGGCAAACAAATGAATGGATAAAAAAAGCGATTCTTCTTTATTTTCAAATACAAAAAAATGAAACAATAGAATTAGGTCCGTTTGAATACTATGATAAAATTCCTTTAAAAAAGGGGTTTAAAAAAAAACAAATTAGATCAGTGCCACAAGCAATTGCGAGATATGGTGCATTTATTAATAAAAATGTAATTCTTATGCCATCATATATTAATATTGGTGCATTTATCGACACTGGCTCTATGATAGACACTTGGGCTACAATTGGGTCATGTGCTCAAATTGGAAAGAATGTACACATAAGCGGAGGAGTGGGTATTGGTGGAGTTTTAGAACCAATACAATCAAACCCTGTTATTATTGAGGATAATTGTTTTATTGGATCCCGTTGTATTATTGTAGAAGGAGTGAAGGTTCAAAAAGAAGCAGTATTAGGTGCAGGGGTAATATTAACACAGTCAACTAAAATTATTGATGTAAGTAAAAAAAAATCTAAAGAAATTAAAGGTCAAATTCCTGAAAGGTCTGTTGTAATCCCTGGCACATACCAAAAAAAATTTAATGCTGGAACTTACGGGGCTCCTTGTGCACTTATTATTGGACAAAGAAAAGAAAGCACAGACAAAAAAACATCTTTAAATCAAGTATTAAGAGAATTTAAAATTTCAACATAACATATTTATATTTTGAAAGTCGCATTTGATGCCAAAAGAGCATATAATAATATAACTGGTCTAGGAAATTATAGCAGGTCAGTAATTAACTCAGTATCAAAATTGAGAAAAAAAGATACTTTTTTTCTTGCTACACCAACAATTAATCAAAGAATTTACAACATCAAGAAGTCAAATATAGAATTAATACAACCAAATAAATTTACAAATAAACATTTTTGGCGATTTAAAGGAATTAATAAGCAATTAAATAGTGAGAAAATAGATTTATACCACGGCTTAAGTAATGAAATACCTTACAACTTAAAGATAAAAAGCATAGTAACAGTTCATGATCTTTTATTCCTAAAGTATCCGGAATTTTACAACTACTTAGACCGATATATATATACTTTTAAAAGTAAAATAGCATGTCAACAAAGTAATCAAATCATTGCAACAAGCCTACAAACAAAAAATGATATAATTAATTATTTTCAAATTAATGAAAATAAAATCAAAGTGATATATCAGTCTTGTCAGAATGAATTTATTGATAAATCTAATGATGACATTCTAAAATCAACAATTAAAGAAAAATTAAAAAAGCCATTTTTATTATTTGTAGGCTCAATTGAAAAAAGAAAAAATTTATTGTTTTTATTAAAAGCAATTAATAAAATCAATAATATTCATTTGATTTGCATAGGTAGAAAAGGTGATGCATATAATAAAGTACTTAGTTATATAACTAAAAATAAACTTGAAAAAAAAATAACTTTTTTAAGTATTTATAACACAAATACATTAGCAACGATATATAGATTAAGTCGTGGTTTAATATACCCATCAATAGATGAAGGTTTTGGTATCCCAATTATTGAAGCAATGTATAGTAAAATACCTGTCATTACTTCAGATAAACCTATATTTAAAGAAGTAGGTGGAAGTAACTCATACTATTTTGAATCAGGTAAATTAGATTCACTAATTTCAGCTATTAAAGAGATATGGACTGATTCAAATGACAGAAGTAAAAGAATTGAAAAAAATTTTAACTATGTGCAAAAATTTAATGAAACTCAACAAGCTGAAAAAATAGTTAACTTATACAAACATCTTATTTAAATGGAATTAAATAAAAAAAATATAGTTATTAATAAGGCTATAGAAATACTTAACAAAGGCGGAGTAATATTATATCCTACTGACACTATTTGGGGAATAGGATGTGATGCAACAAATAAATCTGCTATTAAAAAAATTTATTCTATTAAAAAAAGAAATAACAGAAAACCACTAATTCTATTAATGAATAATATCACTACATTATCGAAATATGTAAAAACAATACCTAAACAGGCTAAAGAAATAATTTATAATGAAGCCTGCCCAGTTACAATTATTTATAATGACCCCGTAAACTTACCAAGTGAACTTAATTATCATAATACAGTTGGAATTCGTATAGTTAAAGAACCAAATATAAATCAGTTTCTTAAAATATTCAATAAACCAATAACATCAACATCAGCAAACATTAGCAATAATACAACTCCAATTTCATTTGAAGAAATAAGTGATGAAATAAAAAGTCAAGTGGATTATATTTTTCCAAAAAATTTTATTAATATTAATACAAATAAATCCTCTAAAATTATCAAAATCAATCAAAATTTATCTATAGAAAAGATTCGGGATTAATTATGATAAAAACAAATAAAATAATTGAACATTCACTATTTTCAATAATTGGCAAATCTAGTGATGAGCTAAAAATGAAAACATTTGTCGTTGGTGGCTGGGTAAGAGACTGCCTGCTAAAACGAAACAAAGAAAATATAGAGTTTGATATAGTATGTGATGGTGATGGCATCAAACTAGCAAAAAAAGTTGCACATAAACTAAATATTAAAAAGATTAATATCTATCAAAACTTTGGTACTGCTGCATTCAAATATAAAGAAGTAAATGTTGAATTTATTGGAGCAAGAAAAGAATCTTACAAAACAGAAAGTCGCAACCCATCAATACAGAAAGGAACCATTAAAGATGATCAAAACAGAAGAGATTTCACAATAAATGCAATGTCTGTTAGTCTAAATAAAGAAAACTATGGAGAATTTATTGACCCATTTGATGGATTAAATGATTTAAAAAATAAAACAATTAAAACTCCATTAGACCCAATAAAAACATATAACGATGATCCGCTTAGGATGATGAGAGCAATTAGATTTGCAACAACTCTGGACTTTAATATTGAACAAAAATCATTAAAAGCAATAAAAGATCACTGCGATAGAATTAGAATAATTAAACAAGAAAGAATTACTGAAGAATTGAATAAAATTATTATGTCAAATAAACCATCAATTGGTTTTGAATTATTATCAAAAACTGGTTTACTAAAATTATTTTTTTCTGAATTTGAAGCATTACATGGTGTTGAAATTATTAACGGAATAAGTCATAAAGATAATTTTTACCACACATTAAAAGTACTTGACAACACTAGTTTAAAAAGCCAAAATTTATGGTTAAGATGGGCAGCAATACTACATGATATAGCAAAACCTAAAACAAAAAAATTTGATAAAAATCATGGCTGGACATTCCATGGACACGAACACTTAGGTTCCAAAATGGTATATCAAATTTTTAAAAAACTCAAATTACCATTAAATGAACAAATGAAATATGTTCAAAAATTAGTTTTATTACATTTAAGACCAATTGCATTATCAAAGGAAATTGTAACAGACTCAGCAATTCGTAGACTTCTTTTTGATGCTCAAAATGACATAGATGACTTAATGTTATTATGTAATGCAGATATTACCTCAAAAAATGAAAAAAAAGTAATAAAGTATAAAAAAAATTTAAAATTTGTTACAGATAAATTAAAACTAGTAGAAGAAAATGATAAAATCAAAAACTGGAGACACCCAATTAATGGAGATGTAATCATGCAAAAATTACAATTAATAGGTGGTAAATCTAATCCATCAGGAGGAAAAATAATCGCAATAATAAAAGAAAAAATAAAAGATGCTATTTTAGACGGAAAAATTAAAAATGATTATGATGAAGCAGAACAATTAATGTATAGAATTGCAGAGGAGTTAGAATTAAATTTAAAATGAAAAAATTAATTATTATTGGGGGACCAACTGCAATTGGAAAAACTGAAGCTGCGATACAATTAGCAGACAAATTTCACTCTGAAATTATATCTACAGATGCAAGACAATTTTACAAAGAACTAAATGTGGGAGTCGCTAAACCAACATCTTTAGATTTAAAAAAAATTAAACATCATTTTATAGGACATATATCAATAAAACAGAAGTATTCTGTTGGACAATTTGAAAAAGACAGTTTAGAATTATTGGAGCAATTATTTAAAAATAAAGATATATTATTTTTATGCGGTGGTGCTGGTTTATATATTGATGCAGTTTGTGAAGGATTAAATAAATTTCCAATTATACAAGAAAATATTAAAGAAAAAATAAACTCAGATTTTAAGCTGAAAGGATTGAATTGCTTAGTAGAAGAATTAAAAAAAAATGATTTAGATACTTATAATAAAATTGATCTAAATAATCATAGGCGAATTATTCGTGCTGTAGAAGTTTTTCGTGCAAGTGGAAAACCATATTCATATTATATCAATAAGAAAAAAAATAAAAGAAATTTTAGCACAACTTATATAAGTTTAACAAATAATAGAGAGTACATATATAATAATATTAATAAACGAGTAGATAAAATGATTGAAAACGGCTTAATAGATGAAGCTAAAAAATTATATAAATATAATCACCTTCAAGCACTTCAAACAATTGGATATAAAGAGGTTTTTCAGTATATAGAATCAAAATTATCAAAAATTAATATGATTGAGGAAATAAAAAAGAATACTAGAAGATATGCAAAAAGACAAATTAATTGGTTTAATCAAAAAAAATATACACCATTTAATTCAAATTCTAATAAGAAAATAATTGAATTTATTAAAAATTCAATGTAATTAATTACAGAGTAATTTCTTTATTGGTTTATCAATAATCTTATATTCAATCTTATTTAATCTAAGAATATCATCTATATACTCACGAAAATAAAAAGCAACACTACCAACAAAACCAAATTTGAAAGTATGATAATTTTCTATAAGAAAAGGATGTTTAATAAAATAATTGGTTATTGACTTTCTAATTATTTCCTTTATGTAAGGATGGTAATCATGTTTTTTTAAGAATTTAGCAAAAGAAGCTATATAATATTTTTTATTAGCAACACTATATATAGAATGTAAAAATTGATCTTGATTCATATTAATTTCAATGTCAAATTTTGTTTTCAATGTTTCAGGTAAATCATTTCTAAAATATGCTTTTAATAGTTTTTTCCCTAAATCATAACCACTCCCTTCATCTCCTAAAAGGTGACCTAATGAAGATGAATAAAAATGATTTTTATTCCCATCAAAAAAAGCACAATTTGAACCTGTCCCCAAAATACATACAATTCCTTTATCTTTTTTATATAGTGCTCTACTAGCTGCTAGGATATCGCTAAACACATTAACAGTCGGCTTATTGAAATAATTAAATAATACTTTTGTTATTTTCAATTTAACAGCTTGATTAAATCCAGCAGTATAAAAATCAATTTCTATGTTTTTTTTAAATAGTATTTCTCTTGGAAAAATACAATGCAAATCCTTTATAACTGAAGTTTCTGTTTGCAATAAGTTTAAATTATTAAAAGATTGAAAGGTGGAATCACCAAAAATGCCCCAATCTAATTTAGTTCCTCCATTATCAATAATTATTTTCATTTAATTTTTTTTTTAATTTTCCATGTTTTACCTTCAACTGCAAGATGAACATTTTTAAATATACTTTCAGCATCTTTTTTTAATAAATCTAAATTTTTATACCTAGATGAAAAATGTCCAATAATTAACTCACCGACATCTCCTTGCTTAGCTACTCTTCCTGCATCAGCTGATGTACTATGAAATGTTGATTTAGCAACATCAGATAAACTAGAATGAAAAGTTGCTTCATGATATAATAAATCAACATTACTAATATAATTGACTATTGATTGAAAATAATAAGTATCAGAACAATAAGCATAAGACCGAGGCTTATAAGAATCTTTTGTAAGTCTACTATTTACAATTACTTGACCTCGATCATTAATAAAATCTGAACCTGATTTAATATATTTAATTTCTGAAAATGGAATATTAAATTTGTCTATCATACTCTTTATAATTTTTTTTGGACGCTCTTTTTCAATCAATTTAAATCCCCAGCAAGGAATACGATGTTTTAATTGAAAACTATATAATTCACATACATCGTCTTCAAATAATTTAGTTAAAATATTTGATTTTAATTCAACAATATTTAAACTATAAGACAACCTAGAATAAGATAGCTTAAAATGTAAATCAATAATCTTATCTAAACCTCTAGGACAATAAATTGTCAATTCTTTTTTTCTACCTAACAAATTCATTGTTGAAATAAGTCCAATCAAGCCTAAATAATGGTCACCATGTAAATGAGAAATACATATATGGTCTATTTTTTGAATTTTTATTTTATTTTTTCTTAATTGAATTTGAGTCCCTTCACCACAATCAATTAAAAAAAACCGCCCAAGAAGATTTACTAATTGGGCGGATGGATTTCTTGTGGTTGTTGGTATAGCAGAAGAACAACCTAGAATAGTAATATTAAAAGGCATATTAATCTATAATAAGTCTTTCAATAATTGATTCAAAATTATTAGATACAATAACAGTGTAAATACCTGAAATTAAATCACTTGTACTTAATGTTACTTCATTATAGCCAACTACAGAGTTATATTTCACTGATTTGACTATATTTCCTAAAATATCATAAATCTTTACATCAACTAAACCATTTTGGTTATTTCCGTATTCTAGTGAAAAATAATCATTAGCAGGATTAGGTGATATACCTAACATAGAAAAATTTCTAGCATCAATAATTTCAGAAATAGAAGAATTGTTATTTGATTCTTCAACAACAAGAACATAATAATTTAATAAGTCATCAACAGTTAATTCGATAGGTACAGGAACACCTGGAAAAAGTTCATATGATGCATTAACATCTAATAATACATTTAAGCGATGAGCACCAACAAGACCAGATGGTACTTCTGATTCAAAACCAAAACTAATACAACCATAATCTCCTCCAGCCCAAACACAATCACTAGAGCCATCACCTCCAACACAATTCCATGAGAATCCAGTTGGCAAATCAACTGCACCTGTAGTTGACTCAGAAATAACCACAGAATTAATAGTTATAGAATTAATTTGAACATTCTCAAATAACTGAGGTTCACCCGGTGTTAATTCATACACAAAAGATGTATCATTAGGAATACGAACACCAACCACTGCTTGGTATAATTCACCTTCTATAGCATTAGGAAATGCAGTTAATGTATCAATATCTGCTAATAAAGGGTCAGTAGATATTTGCCCATCTATTAATTGTAAAGAATATGCACCTACTGGGTCAGCAAGAAAAGGTGCTTGATTTTCATTTACTTCACATTGTGAAAACACAATAAAAGAATAGAAAAAAAATGTTAAAAAAAGTATTTGTTTTATCATAGTTAAAAATTTTAATATTTAAATAATTCGTGTTAATTCTTCAATATGAAAAAAATCAATAGCTTCTTCTAAACTAGCTATAGTAATCAAGCTATTTTGTAATTTTTTTCTAATTTTTGAAACCAATATAAATGATTTATTTCTTTTTTGCCAATTTAAATATAATGGTGATAATTTTGACAAAATAATTTGATCGTCTGCATTTAATTCTAATAAATTTATAATAAGATTTGGAGGTTCTTTGAAATTTGTATTTAAGTAACTTACTAACAAATTTAGATCATTTAAATTATTGCAAGTAATTATAGAATACTTTCCTTTATTTTCTATATTCATCATCTTTTAATTTTAGAAGATAATAAATATAAAATTGCCATCCTGATAGCAACTCCATTTTCAACCTGATCTAAAACAATAGAATTACTAGAATCAATAACATCCGTTGTGACTTCCACACCTCTGTTAATTGGACCAGGATGCATAATAAGTATATTGTCATTTACATCCGATAATAAAGCTTTATTTAAACCAAATAACATAGCATATTCTCTATTTGAAGGAAAAAAATTTGTATTCTGTCTCTCTAACTGAATTCTAAGAATATTAGCAACATCACACCATTTTATCGAATCTTGTAAATTAAAACTCACCTCAACCCCTATTTTTGTTAAAAATTTTGGCAACAAAGTTGATGGCCCACAAACTCTAACCTTAGCACCCATTTTTAATAGACAAAAAATATTTGACAATGCAACACGAGAATGTTTAATATCTCCAATTATTAATACTTTTTTATTATTAATTGAACCTAACTTTTCTTTAATTGAATATGTATCTAGTAAGGCTTGAGTAGGATGTTCATGAGATCCATCTCCTGCATTTATAATTACAGAATCAACTTGATTTGAAAGAAATTCTGCAGCACCTGGGTGTGGATGTCTCATAACAATCATATCTACCTTCATAGCTAAAATATTATTAGCAGTGTCAACTAAACTTTCACCTTTTGAAACAGATGATGTTGAAGCAGAAAAATTAATTACATCTGCAGATAATCTTTTTTCGGCTAATTCAAACGAAATTCGTGTTCTTGTCGAAGATTCAAAAAATAAATTAGCAATAGTTATATCTCTCAAAGTAGGCACCTTTTTAATAGGACGACCCAAAACTTCTTTAAAGCTATCTGCTAAATCAAAAATTAAATTAATATCATGCTTATTTAAATACTTGATTCCTAGAAGATGATCTACACTTAAATTTTTCATTTTTTCTCGTTTAACAGTAGAACATTATTATTTTTCTTACCTAAATCGACAACTACATATTCATTATCAATCACATCAACTGATTTTCCAATATATTTTGGTTGAATTGGCAACTCCCTACTAAATCGTCTATCAATTAAAACTAATAAATCTACAGAGGAAGGACGACCAAATGACACCAATGCATCTAAAGCAGATCTGATTGACCTTCCTGTAAATAAAACATCATCTATCAAAATAACCTTCTTTGCTTCTAAAGAAAATTCGATAGTAGTTTTACTTGGAAGAATGACATCACTTTTTCTTCTAAAATCATCTCTAAAAAAAGTAGTATCAAGATATCCGAATTTTATTTCTTCTTTTAAATTAAACTCTAAAATACCATGTATAATCTGACTTAATAATATCCCTCTTGGTTGCAGACCAATAATGACTGTATCACTAAAGTCTTTACAATTCTCAATAATCTCAAATGACAATCTTTTAATTGTCAAATCTAACTGTGTAGAATTTAAAATTATTTTACTTTGATTGGACATATTAATTAAAAGCTACAAAAAATTTCTAAAAGCTCATTAATAAATGTCTTACTATTACTCATCAATTTTATTTTTTAAATCAGATAATGCATTTAAATCACCTAAAGTTGCTTTATTAATTTTAGATTGAACATTCTTCATTGCTTTATTCTTATTTGCTTCTTCTTTCTTTTTATTTTTCTTTTCCTCTTCTTCAAAATCAATAATATTATCTTTCAAACAAACAATGATTCTTCTGTTTTCTTTTGAAAACTCTAATACTTTAAATTCTGAAACCTCTCCTTCTTCTAATTTAGATTTATCTGCTTTCATACAATATCTTTTTGGTATGTAACCTTCTAAACCTTCCTTCTTGAACAGCACTGTACCTCCTTTGTCAAATAAACTAACAACTTCACCTTCGTGCACAGATTCTTCAGTAAAAATAGTTTCATAAATATCCCAAGGATTATCTTGTAATTGCTTGTGACCTAAACTTAACCTTCTATTTTCAGTATCCACTTCTAATACAATTACTTCTAACTGTTCACCAACTTTAGTGAAGTCTGCAGGATGTTTAACTTTCTTAGTCCATGATAAATCAGAAATATGTATCAAACCATCTATACCTTCTTCTAATTCAAGAAAAATACCAAAATTTGTAAAATTTTTCACTATTCCTTTGTGTTTAGAATCAACAACATATTTTTTCTGAATCTCAATCCATGGGTCAGGATATAATTGTTTTATTCCCAAAGACATTTTTCGTTCATCTCTATCTAATGTTAACACCTGAGCTTCTATCTCTTGTCCTAACTCCAAAAAGTCTTGAGCAGACCTAAGGTGAGTTGACCACGACATTTCAGATACATGAATCAATGCTTCTACACCAGGCATAAGTTCGACGAAGGCACCATAGTCAGCTAAAACTACAACATTTGCTTTGACTTTGTCACCAACTTTTAATTTCTCATCTAAAGAATCCCACGGATGATCAGTCAGTTGTTTTAAACCCAACTGTATTCGAGTTTTATTTTCATCAAAATCTAAAGTAACGACTTTAATTTGCTGATCTAACTCAACAACTTCATTTGGATGTTGAATTCTACTCCAAGATAAATCAGTTATGTGAATCAATCCGTCCACACCACCAAGGTCAACAAATACTCCATAAGAAGTTATGTTTTTCACAACCCCTTCTAACACTTGGCCTTTATCTAACTTCGAAATAATATCCTTCTTTTGTTGTTCAATATCTTCTTCTATCAACGCTTTATGAGAGACAACAATATTTTTAAATTCATTATTGATTTTGACCACTTTAAACTCCATATTTTTACCAACATAAACATCATAGTCTCTAATTGGCTTCACATCAATTTGAGAGCCAGGTAAAAAAGATTCCAATCCATACACTTCCACTATCATACCTCCCTTAGTTCTACACTTCACATATCCAGCAACTACAGATTGATCTTTATGTGCCTTTTGAACTTTATCCCAAGCCTCACGAGCTCTTGCCTTTTTATGTGAAAGAACTAACTGTCCTGTTTTATTTTCTTTTTGATCAATTATTACTTCTACCATATCCCCAACCTTAAAGTCAGGATTATACCTAAATTCATTTATTGAAATAACTCCCTCCGATTTAGCACCAATATCTATAATGAAATCTCGATCTGTTTGTGCAATAATTTTCCCTTGAATAACTGGATCTTTATCAATTGCACTAAATGTTTCATTATACATTTCAACAAGTTTAGTATATTCATCATCACTATACTTTTTAGATCCATCCTCGTAACGTTCCCAACTAAAATCAGACAATGAAACCGTTTCTTCTTCCTTAATTTCAGTAATATTTTGGGCTTCGTGTATTATTTCCTCAGTTTTATTCACTTGCAAGTTTTCATCTTCTAGCGTATCTGAAGACAATACCTCATCAATAACAACTTCTTTTTCTAGTTCATTATTTTCTTTAGTTGATATATCTTGATCAACTTCGGCAGAAACTTCTTTTTCTAGCTCATTATTTTCTTTAGTTGACATATCTTGATCAACTTCGGCAGAAACTTCTTTTTCTAGCTCATTATTTTCTTTAGTTGATATATCTTGATCAACTTCGGCAGAAACTTCTTTTTCTAGCTCATTATTTTTTTCAGACTCAGATACATTAATGTTAGTATCTTGTGTATTTTCATTTGGGTCTTGATTTTCTGATGAATTAGAACTAATTTCATCATTTTGATTTAATATTAACATAAGGAGGTTTTATTTGTATTCTAGTAATCCAAAGTGAGATTCATAGATAATGGAGTTCTAGAAGAAAATTTAAAAAACAATAAACCTATTTTATCTCAAACTTTAAATCTAAAAAATAGGTCCGCAAATATAATAACTTAATTTTATATTTAAGAGATATTTAATAATGATTTTAATTTTTAATACAAGAAATATAATTTATTAATGAAAAGATTTAACATCCCTTTGTTTTACGAATCTAATATTATTGAAGAAATTCGAAGGATAAGAGAAAGATATGATCCAAGAAAAAAAAACCTAGAACCTAGTATTGTCAAATTAAATAAAATAGATTTCTACATTGGAAGGCATTTTGGTTTTTGTTTTGGAGTCAAAAATGCAATCGAAATCTGCTATCAAGCTATTGCTAACAACCCTAATAAAAAAATATATTTATTAAGTCAAATGATACACAATCAAGTTGTTAATCAAGATTTAATTGAAAATGGTATTTCATTTATTATGGATACTAATGGTAATCAATTAATTGAATGGACGGAAATTAAAAAACACGATATTGTTATTATACCAGCATTTGGAACAAGTTTAGAAACATTAAAGATTTTAGAAGAAAAAGAAATTGAAACAAAAAAATTTGACACTACATGTCCATTTGTTTCAAAAGTGTGGAACAGATCAAGAGAGATAGCTAGAAAAGGATATACTATTGTTATTCATGGTAAAGCAAAACATGAAGAAACACGATCAACATTTTCTAGAGCAAAAAAATATGGACCATCAATAATTGTAGAAAATATAGAAGATGTTAAATTATTATGTGATATTTTAAAAAATAAAAAAAATACTCATTTATTTAAAGATAAATTTAAAGATAAATACTCCCCAAATTTCAACTTTATTAAAGATTTAGATAAAATTGGTGTTGTCAATCAAACCACTATGTTAGCATCAGAAACTCAACAAATTATCAATTTATTTACAGAGGAATTTAAAAAAATACATACAGATAGTCCGATATCTAATCATATAATTAATACAAGAGACACATTATGTTATGCAACTAATGAAAATCAAGAAAGCACATTGAAATTATTAAAATATAAAGTTGATCTTGCAATTATAGTTGGAGGGTACAACAGTTCTAATACAACTCATTTGGCTGAATTAGCATCAAAAAAAGTAAAAACATATTTCATAAATTCTGAGCAAAAAATTTCTTTAGATAATTCAATTACTCATTATGACTACATTCAAAAAAAAGAAATTAAATCAGTCAATTTTTTACCTACTAAAAAATGTAAAATTATTTTAACAAGTGGTGCTTCATGCCCAGATGTTGTACTTGAAAATATAATGTTGAAATTATCGGAAATTAAAAAGGAGATAATAGATAAAAATAATATTATAAACAGATTTGAATCTACTTATAAGCAATAATAATACTACATATTTCTACGATACTCACCACCTAAATCAAATAGGTGTTCAGTAATTTGACCTAAGGATTGTTTTTTAGATATATCCATTATACATTCAAAAATATTTTTATTCTTACGAACAACATTTTCTAAAAAATGACTAGCCTCAGCTTGATCCAGTGAGTGATTTTTCCTAAATAAATTTACTTCTTTGATTTGATTATCTTTCTCTTTTGTAGTTGATCTAATAATTTTATCAGGTTTCACTGTTGGAGAACCCTCAGAATTTAAAAATGTATTAACACCTATAATCGGATATTCTCCCGTGTGTTTTTTGGTTTCGTAATAAATCGACTCCTCTTGTATCTTACTTCGTTGATACATTCTTTCCATAGCTCCAAGCACAGAACCTCTATCAGTTAAACGGTCGAATTCTACCAACACAGCTTCCTCTACTAAATCAGTCAATTCATTGATTATAAAAGAACCTTGTAAAGGATTTTGATTTTTGGCTAAACCTAATTCTTTATTTATAACTAACTGTATAGCCAATGCTCTTCTTACAGAATCTTCAGTAGGTGTAGTAATTGCCTCGTCATATGCATTAGTGTGTAAAGAATTACAATTATCATAAATTGCATATAAAGCCTGTAAAGTTGTTCTAATATCATTAAAGGAAATTTCTTGTGCATGTAAAGATCTACCTGAAGTTTGAATGTGATACTTTAATTTCTGAGATCTTTCATTAGCATTATACTTATATTTCATTGCTTTAGCCCAAATTTTACGAGCAACTCTACCAATTACGGCATATTCAGGATCAATACCATTTGAGAAGAAAAAAGAAAGATTAGGGGCAAAATCATCAATCTTCATACCTCTACTCAAATAATACTCAACATATGTAAACCCATTTGCTAAAGTAAATGCTAATTGAGTAATTGGATTAGCACCTGCTTCAGCAATATGATATCCGGAAATTGATACTGAGTAAAAATTCCTAACATTATTTTTAATAAAATAATCTTGAACATCACCCATCATTTTTAAGGCAAAATTTGTAGAAAAAATACAAGTATTTTGAGCTTGATCTTCTTTTAATATATCTGCCTGAACAGTTCCTCTGACAGAGGATAAAGTTTTTTGCTTAATTTTCTGATAAATACTTTTCTCTAAAACATCTTCTCCAGAAACACCTAATAAATATAAGCCTAAACCATTATGGTTTTCCGGTAGTTCTCCATAATACTTTGGTTTGTTTTTTACATTATATAAATTTTTAATTTTTTTATCTATTTGTTTAGTAAGTTTATTTTCACGAATATAAAGTTCACACTGCTGGTCAATTGCAGCATTTAAAAAAAATGCTAAAATCATCGGTGCCGGACCATTAATTGTCATAGAAACAGATGTATTAGAATCACATAAATTAAACCCAGAATATAATTTTTTTGCATCATCAATCGTCGCAACAGAAACACCGGCATTACCTATTTTACCATATATATCTGGACGTTTATGAGGATCTCTTCCATAAAGAGTGACTGAATCAAATGCGGTTGATAATCTAATACTGGTCATATCTTTACTTAAATAATGAAAACGATGATTGGTTCTTTCTGGAGACCCTTCGCCTGCAAACATCCTGGTTGGATCTTCCTCCTTTCTTTTAAAAGGATATATACCAGCAGTGTAAGGAAAATTACCAGGAAAGTTTTCTTGTTTTAACCAAATTAAAATGTCTTTCCATGAATGCAATTTTGGAGCAGCAATTAGTGGGATTTTTAAACCTGATAGTGACTCATAAAAATTTTTTATTTCTATTTTTTTATCACGAACAGTATAAGTGAAAAAATCTTTTTTATATTGAATTAATTGTTTTTCATATGATGATAATAACTTTAGATTTTCTTCACCTAATTCTTTAGATAATAATTTAATTTTATTTTTAATTAACTCTGATAATGAGGAATCATCTATGTGAACTAAGCTAGTCTTAAGTGAAAATATGGATAATGCAATATTCGATTTTTGAACTGCATCTTGATTATAATTTCGAATAAAATCTGAAATTTCAGATAAATATCTATTTCTTTTCGGCGAAATTAAGTCTGAATGTAAGATATCTTCATGTAAAACCGGTTTAACATCATTAAAAAATTTCACCTTACCTTTTAAATTCAATAACAAATCAAAATACATTTTATTTAATCCAGCATTATTAAATTGAGATGATATTGTACCATATACTGGCATTTTGTCAATTTGTTGATTAAATAATTTATTATTTCGCTGAAACTGCTTTTGCACATCCCTTAATGCATCCAAAGAACCTAGTTTATCAAATTTATTTAAAACAACAAAATCTGCATAATCTAACATATCAATTTTTTCTAATTGAGTAGGAGCACCAAATTCTGGGGTCATTACATAGATAGAGAAATCTGCATAATCAACAATTTCAATATCAGACTGACCTATTCCAGAAGTTTCTAAAATAATAATATCAAAATTTACAGCCTTCATTACATACAATGTGTCAGAAATACTTTTAGATAAAGATCTATTTGATTTTCTAGTAGCCATAGAACGCATAAATACCCTTGAATCCTTAATAGCATTCATTCTAATTCTATCACCTAATAATGCACCCCCTGACTTTTTCTTAGATGGATCAACACATACTACACCGATACTAATATCTTTAAAATCATGAAGTAATCTACGTATTATTTCATCCACAAAAGATGACTTCCCAGCACCTCCTGTACCTGTAATACCAAGCACAAAGCAATTATTTAATTGAGCTTGTTTCTTAATACTAACTTTTAACTTAGATAAGCCTTTAACATCATTTTCAAATAATGACACAGCTCTTGATATGGACTTATAATCCTTTTTAATTATATCATCAAACTTTGGAATGTATTTATCATTTGTAATTTTAAAATCTGATGTTTTAACAAGATCATTAATCATACCTTGTAATCCCATTTTTCTTCCATCATCAGGATGATATAACCTTGTTATACCATAGTCTTGTAATATTTTTATTTCTTCTGGTAAAATTGTACCTCCCCCGCCTCCAAAAATTTTTATGTGTGTACTATTATATTGTTTTAACAAATCAAACATATATTTAAAGTACTCCATATGCCCACCTTGATATGAAGTAATTGCAATAGCATTAACATCTTCTTGTAATGCATAAAAAACAATTTCTTCCACACTTCTATCATGACCTAAATGAATTACTTCACATCCTGTAGATTGCAGTATACGTCTCATAATATTAATTGATGCATCATGGCCATCAAATAATGAAGCAGCTGTAATAATTCTAATTTTATTATTTGGGATATATATTTTTTGATCCATTAAATGTATTTAACTGTTTTTTTAAAGATTCTAATTTAATTAAAGTGTCCATTTTCTTCTTCTTCTCAACATTAATAATGTTTTCAGGTGCATTATTTATAAAATTTTTATTAGATAATTTTTTATTTATAGAATTTAAAAATCCTTCTAAATAATTAATTTCATCTTCAATTTTTTTAGACTCCAATAGAGGGTCAATGGTAAAAGTTAAAGGAATATAATACTTAGTTTTATCTACTAAAAAAGGGAAAGTATTTTCACTTTCTTTAACAGAGTATTCTACCTTATCAAGATTGCAAACCTTTTTAAGAATATCTGTAAAAATTAAATTATCTTTATTTGCAACAAATAAAGATAATTTTTCCTTATATGAGATATTTTTATCATTTCTAATATTTCTTATTGAAGCAATGACTTTGAAAAGATGATTAAATTTTTGAATTGCATCATTATTACACTGGTCAATAATTTTTGAAGGCCAATTCAATAAAGAAATACTATCACCATCTTTTCTCAACTTAATCTTTTGCCATATTTCCTCTGTGATAAAAGGCATAAATGGATGTAGTAAAGTAAGTAAAATCTCGAAAAATTCAAGAGTTCGCTTTTGAGTCTGAGTATCAATATACTTATCAACTGGCTTTATGAATTCTAAATAATGACCACAAAAATCATTCCAGAAAAGTTTATATAAAACCATTAAAGCATCTGAAATTCTAAATTCTAAAAAATACCTATTAACTAACTCAATATCAAATGTTAACTTATTTTCAAACCAATAAATAACTTCTTTTGAAATACTATCTTGATTTTTTTCTTGAATTTTCCAAGAACTAATTAAACGGAAAGAATTCCAAATTTTATTTGAAAAATTTCTGCCCTGTTCACATAAATTTTCATCAAATAATAAATCATTGCCTGCTGGTGAAGCAAATAACATACCTACCCTTACTGCATCAGATCCATATTTATCAATTAATTTAATTGGATCGGGAGAATTCCCTAAAGATTTTGACATTTTACGTCTCTTCTGATCCCTAACCATTCCAGTAAAATACACATTTTTAAATGGAGGTTTTTTTTCAAATTCGTATCCTGACATTATCATACGAGCAACCCAGAAAAATAAAATATCATGTCCAGTGACTAAATCATTTGTGGGATAATAATATTGATAATCTGAATTATCAGGATGATTGATGCCATCAAAAACACTAATTGGCCACAACCAAGATGAAAACCATGTGTCTAAAACATCTTCCTCTTGAGTAAGGTCAGATAATAATAACTGATTATTTTTCGTCTTTTCTTTAGCAAGAATTAAAGCTTCATTAATATTATTTGCTACAACATAGTCTTTATTATTATTATAATAAAATGCAGGAATTTGATGCCCCCACCATAACTGCCTGGACAAGCACCAATCTCTAATGTTTTCCATCCAGTGTTTATAAACATTTTTAAATTTATTTGGATAAAATTTCACATTATTATTTAGAACATTTTTAAGAGCTGAATCAGCCATTTCATCCATTTTCATAAACCATTGACTAGATAAACGAGGTTCAATAATTGAATTAGTTCTCTCTGAAAAACCAACTTTATTTTTAATAGATTCAATTTTATCTAATTGACCTAAATTTTTAATATCATTTATTATCTTATCCCTGACTAAAAATCTATCTTCACCAACATACATTTTAGCATCTTCATCCATTTTTCCATTTTTATCAATAACAGAAATGATTTCTAAATTATTTTTTTCTCCAATTAAATAATCATTTATGTCATGAGCAGGAGTTACTTTTAATGCACCAGTACCGAATTCTGGATCAATATATGTATCCGTAATTATAGGTATTTTTCTATTAATTAATGGCACATAAACATATGCACCTATCAATGAGGAGTATCTTTTATCTTTTGGATGAACACAAATAGCAGTATCTCCTAAAATAGTTTCTGGTCTAGTTGTAGCAATTGTGATAGAATTATTAGCATCAACTAAACCATACTTAATGTAGTATAGTTTTGAATCTTGCTCTTTATAAATAACTTCCTCATCAGACACAGCTGTTTGTGCTTCAGGATCCCAATTAATCATTTTTTTACCTCTATATATATATCCTTTACTATGTAGCATTATAAATGCTTTTCTAACGGAGTCCGACATATCTTTATCCATAGTAAATTTCACTCTCTTCCAATCACATGAAGCACCTAAACGCTTTAATTGATTTAATATAATCCCACCATGTTTATCAGTCCAATTCCAAGCATGTTTTAAAAACTGATCCCTTGATAAGTCTTTTTTATCAATTCCTTCTGCTTTTAATTTTGATAAAACTTTAGCTTCAGTAGCAATAGAGGCATGGTCAGTCCCAGGAACCCAACAAGCATTAAAACCTAATAATCTTGCTCTTCTAATTAAAACATCTTGTATGGTATTATTTAGCATATGACCCATATGTAAGATACCAGTAACATTAGGAGGGGGAATAAGAATAGTATAAGGAACTTTGTTATCAGGTTTAGAATCAAATAAATTATGACTCATCCAATAATCATACCATATATGTTCAATTTTGCTTGGGTTATACTGTGCATCCATAGAAAATTATTTCGAGCAACAATTTACAAATTTTATCAGATATACTAACTTTAAAATTAGGGTATTTTGATTTGCAATAATTAATATAAAAATTTAAATTTGGGAAACATTATAATTAATAAAATATATTATGCATTTAAAATACTTTTTCCTATCAATTTTATTTTCTATTTCGACAATTAGTTTCAGTCAAGAAAATATTATAATTAATCATAATGCCCCTGAAATTTCATTTAAAAATGATGTAATAGATTTAGGGGAATTTATGCAATATGATGATCCAAGTTCAAAATGTGAATTTATATTCACAAATACAGGAAAAGAACCTCTAATTATCTCTAAGTGTAAAGGTAGTTGTGGATGTACAGTACCTGAATGTCCAAAAGAACCCATACTACCCGGTGAAAGTGAAGTTATTAAAGTAAATTATGATGAAAAAAGAGTCGGGTCTTTTAATAAAAGTATCACAATCACCTCTAATGCTAAAAGCAACCCGAAAATCGTTAAAATAAAAGGAAAGGTAATAGCAGCTGAAAAAACAAATGGTGCACCAATTAAAAAACAATCTAATTTACTACCAAAAGCTAATTAATTATAATGCTTAAGATTTCAAGTAAAGGCAAACATATGCCAGAATCTCCCATAAGGAAACTTGTTCCTTATGCTGAAAGTGCTAAAAAAAATGGTATCAATGTATTACATCTAAATATTGGTCAGCCTGACATCTTACCACATAAAAATGTAATTGAAAAAGTAAATAATTTTAATATTACAAATATTGAATATAGTCACTCTGCTGGAATTGAAGAATATCGTCATAAATTATCCGATTATTATAAAAAAATAAATAATCAAATATCATATACAGATATTTTAATTACCACTGGAGGATCTGAAGCACTAAGTACAATACTTAATTGTATTTGTGATCCAGGTGATGAAATTATTATTCCTGACCCTTATTATGCAAATTATAACGGATTCTCAAACTCAGCCAGTGTAAAAATTAAACCAATTCTATGTGATATAAATAATAATTTTAAATTACCATTAATAGAGGATTTTCAAAAAAATATTACAGATAAAACTAAAGCTATTCTAATATGCAATCCAGGTAATCCAACAGGTGCATTATACTCATATGATGAATTAAAAGAATTATCAAAAATTATTAAAAAACATAATTTATTTTTAATTGCTGACGAAGTCTACCGGGAATTTATTTATGATAATGAAGTACATTACTCTGCCTTAGAATTAAAAGAAATTGAACAGCATACAATTATCATAGATTCTGTATCTAAAAGATATAGTATGTGTGGAGCTAGAATAGGTGCAATAGTTTCTAAAAACAAAAATATAATACATACTGCTCTTAAATTTTCACAAGCAAGATTAAGTCCTCCAACACTTGGACAGTTAGCAGCTATGGAAGCTTTAAATACCCCGCAATCATACTTTAATCAAGTTATTGATGAATATAATGTTAGAAGAAAAAAATTAGTAAATAATCTTAATGCAATTCCTGGAGTTAAATGCCCTATGCCTAAAGGAGCATTTTATTGTATTGCAGAACTACCAATAAATGATACTGAAATTTTTTGCAGATGGTTACTTGAAAAATTTCATATACACAAAAATACAGTTATGTTAGCTCCTGCAAACGGATTTTATAGCAAAGAAAACATAATTAAAAACCAAGTCCGTATTGCATATGTACTAGAATCCAAAAAATTACAAATTGCCACTGAAATCATACAAAAAGGAATTGAAGCATATCCATATTAATTATATAATAAATACTTTTCTCTAATCTTCATAAAAGATAACAAATCCTTTTCCCAACTAGCTCTTATTTCTTCTACAGAAGAACCCTGTAATATTTGTTGTTTCAACTGATTATTCCCAGCTAGTTTATTAAAAAAAGAATTAAAAAAAATATTTTTTTTTGAGGCCGGTGTATTATTAAATGCATAAATTAAATATTGCAAATTTAACTGCGAATTTTGAAATAATAAAAAATTATTTTTATTAAAATTAAATTTAGAAAGATCCCAACCATAACATAATTGTCCGTTGTACTTGGGGTCATTAGAAGCAGTGTTAGGTTGCGGCAAAAAAGTAAACATCGAACCAATTGAATCTGATTTAAAAAAAGGAGCCCCAAATACTTCAAAGGGAAAATCAGTTCCTCTACCTACACTAATAATTGTTCCTTCAAAAAAACACATTGATGGATATAACTTAATTGCATTCATATTGGGTAAATTTGGAGATGGTGGATAGTTGAATGTATAGTTTACTTTATCAAATCTTGAGTAATTTTCAATCTTAACAATAGTTAGATCAGTAGTAATATTATTTACTAACCATCCCTCACCATTTATCATTAATGCATATTCACCAATAGTCATTCCATATACAACTGGTACAGGATGCATACCAACAAAAGATAAATAACGTGAATCTAGAACTGGTCCATCTACATAATGTGCATGTGGATTAGGCCTATCTAATACAATTAAATGTATATTATTTCTAGCACATCCTTCCATCACATAGTGCAGTGTTGAAATATAAGTATAAAATCTAACACCAACATCTTGAATATCAAATATCACTACATCAATATTATTTAAATCAGAGTCCTTTAATTGTTTACTATCACCATATAATGAAATGATAGGAATACTATCATATATACTATCACTTATATACTCACCTGCATCTCCTCTACCTAAAAACCCGTGTTCTGGTGAAAAAATACACTTAATATTAATTCCTAAATTAGTTAGTGTATCAATTAAATGTATATTAAACAATCTAGATGTTTGATTTCCAACTATTGCTACATTTTTATTTTTTAAAAAAGGTAAATATGAATTTGCATCATAAATACCAGGTTTTTGAGCAAATAATGTATAGGAAAAAAAAGTTAAAAGAAATATTGGTATAAATGAATTTGGTAATTTCATATATTTGAATTTAAAATTTTATAATATCCAAAATTGAATTTTGAATTATTTCTTGCAAGAAGATTATCTTCATCTAAGTTAAATAGAAATTATTACTCTGGACCAATTATTAGCATATGCATTTGTGCAATTACAATTAGTATAATTATTATGATAATATCTATTGGTACAACTAATGGTTTAAAAATAGCAATTAAAAACACAATTAATCAAACTGAATCTGATTTATTAATTTCCAAACTGTATGAAAAAAACATATTTTCTCCTATCAAGATAGATACAAATATAATTTCACAGATTAAAAAAATTGATGGAATCATAAATTTTCATGCTGTAATTAATAAACCAACTATTATTAGTGTTGAAGATAAAATAGAAGGCATTATAATAAAAGGAATCGACACCACATATAAAAGTCAACTTATAAAAAATCATATTATTACAGGAAAGTATTTTGACAAAATCGATAAGAATGAAATAATTATTTCCGAAAATCAAGCAAAAAAATTAAAATTAAATGTTGGTGAATCATGTATACTAAATTTTTTAACTCAAAATAATAATTTAAAAAAAAGAAAATTTCATGTATGTGGAATATTTAAAATGGAAAATGAAACATTTAATAATAATTATGCATATTCTAAAATTGAGAGTATTAAAAAAATAAATAAATGGCAGAATAATGAAGTTAGTAATTACGAAATTGAATTAAATAAAAAATCCAACTATAATCAAATAATTGAAAAAATTAATAGTTTAATCGACTATGATTTAGTAGTTCAATCAATGCAATCTAGATTTCCATCAATTTTTAATTGGATTAATTTATTTGAAAAAAATATGTTTTTTATATTAACTATAATGTCAATTATATGCTTAATAAATATGACTAATGCATTATTAATTCTTGTATTAGAAAGAATCAAAATGATTGGTGTATTAAAATCATACGGATGCTCTAATTATTCAATACTAAAAATTTTCTTATATAATAGCTGGAAAATTACAATCAAAGGAATTATCATAGGAAATATAATTGGAGTAATAATATGCCTAATCCAAGAAAAAACTCAAATTATTAAATTAGATTCAGCTTCTTATTTTGTAAATTACTTACCAATATATTTAGACATAAGTTTAATTTTATTTATGAATATAATAACATTTCTTATAATACAAATTAGCATAATTTTACCATACTTTATAATCAAAAATATTACACCAAGTAATATATTAAAAATCAATTAAATGAACTACGTAAACCATATAACTGAATTAATTGGAAATACACCATTAGTAAAACTGAACAATATTACTAAAAATCTTCCTTCTATAGTGTTAGCCAAATTAGAATCATATAATCCTGGGCATTCAATTAAAGATAGAATTGGTATTAAAATGATTGAAGATGCAGAGAAAAAAGGATTCTTAAAACCAGGAGGTGTAATCATCGAGTCTACATCTGGAAATACTGGAATGGGATTAGCTCTTGGAGCAATTAAAAAGGGATACAAGATGATTGTAACCATGCCTGATAAAATGTCCAGCGAAAAAATTGATATTTTAAAAGCGATTGGGGTAGAAGTAATAATTACTCCTACAAATGTAGAGGCAGACGACCCAAAATCATATTATTCTGTTGCTAAAAATTTAGAAAAAGAAATAAATAATAGCTTTTATGTTAATCAATATGATAATCTATCTAATAGAATGACTCATTTTACTACTACTGGTCCAGAAATATGGAACCAGACCAAAGGTAAAATAACTCACCTAATTGCTGGTGTAGGAACTGGTGGAACAATTACCGGATGTGCTATGTTTTTGAAAGAAAAGAATCCAAATATTAAAATTTGGGGAATAGATACTTATGGATCTGTTTATAAAAAATATCATGAAACTGGTATTTTTGACAAAAAAGAAATATACTCATATACCACTGAAGGCATTGGAGAAGATATTATTCCAAAAAATGTTAATTTTAAATTAATTGATCATTTTGAAAAAGTCACAGATAAAGCAGCAGCAATTATGACACGAAAATTAGCTAGAGAAGAAGGTATTCTAGCAGGTAATTCATGTGGATCTGCAGTGGCGGGCCTAATACAACAAAGAAATAAATTAAAAAAAGATGATATTGTTGTTGTAATATTACCTGATCATGGAAGTAGATATTTAGCAAAAATATATAACGACGAATGGATGAAAAAACAAAAATTTCTTTAAGTATTAAGCCTGTGCTTTAGGTCCACCAAAATCTAAAGGTATTTTTTGAATATCAATTGACTTTATCTTACCATTTTTCTTTTCAAAATTTTGAATATTCTGAGACAAAGCATTCATAAATTTTTTTGCATGCTGAGGAGATAAAACAATCCTAGATAATACTTTAGCTTTTGAAAAACCTGGCATCATTGTAGCAAAATCAAAAACAAACTCTGTTGGTGAATGATTTATTATTCCCAAATTTGAATACACTCCACTAGCTACTTCTTCCTTAATCTCAATATTTAGTTTTGAAGAATGATTTTCTTTTTTATTAGACATTATCAATATTTAAAATAGTTATTAATTTATTCTATTATTCACTATTACCATCGTCAGTAGAACTAGAAGAATTTGTTACTATTTCTAACTGTTTTTTGGAACCAACAATGACATCCTTAAATTTAACACCAGTACCAGCAGGAATTTGATGACCTATAATTACATTTTCTTTCAAACCCATTAAATTATCAACTGCACCTTTAATCGCTGCATTATTAAGAACTTTTGTTGTTTCTTGAAATGATGCTGCAGACATAAAACTTTTAGTCTGAAGGGAAGCTCTTGTTATACCCTGTAAAACCGGTTTAGAAACAGAAGTTATTGCATCTCGAGCAACTATTAATTTTTTATCACTTTGTTCTAATATAGAATTTTGATCTCTTAATTCTCTTGCTGCTACTTCAGAACCAACTTGAAATTTTTCATCTTCACAGTCACCACAATCTTCAACAATTTTTAAATGATACAATCTGTCATTTTCCTGTTTAAAATCTTGTTTATGTACCAATTCACCTTCCAAGAAGCGTGTGTCTCCTGGGTCTAATATCTGTACTTTTCTCATCATTTGTCTTACAATAACTTCGAAATGTTTATCATTAATTTTTACACCTTGTAATCTATAAACTTCTTGAAGTTCGAAAACTAAATATTCTTGAACTCGATTAGCACCTTGTATCGATAAATAATCTGACGGAGAAATTGAACCATCTGATAAAGCCATACCTGATTTTACAAAATCATTTTCTTGAACAAGTATCTGTTTAGCAAGTGGAACTAAGTATTTTTTTACATCACCTAATTTTGATGTAACTATAATTTCTCTATTACCTCTTTTAACCTTACCATATGAAACAATACCATCAATCTCAGTTACAATTGCTGTATTTGATGGATTTCTTGCTTCAAATAATTCTGTGATTCTAGGTAATCCCCCTGTAATATCACCAGTCTTTGCTGTGTTTCTAGGAATTTTTGCGAGTATATTACCCATACTCAACTTATCGCCTTCATTCACAACTATATGAGCTCCTACAGGTAAATTGTATGTTTTTTGACTTTTGCCTTTACCAACTTTAAGAATAGGTATTTTTTTCTTATCCTTAGTTTCAATGATTACTTTTTCTTTAAAACCTGTTTGTTCATCAATTTCTATTCTATATGTCACCCCGGGCACAAAATCTTCATAAGTCACAACACCGTTTATTTCAGAGATAATAACTGCATTATATGGATCCCATTCACAAATTAAATCACCTTTCTTTATAACTGAATTCTCTTTGACTCTTAACATAGAACCATATGGAATATTTGCAGAAAATAAAATAATACCACTTTCTTCGTTTATGATTTTAATTTCACCTGTTCTACCAATTACGATATCACATTTTTTATTTTGTTCATCTTTACCAACAATAGATCTTAATTCTTCAAATTTTACAGTTCCTTCAAATTTTGAAACCATTTCCGATGATTGTGAAGTACCAGAAGCAACACCACCAATATGGAATGTTCTTAATGTTAATTGAGTTCCAGGCTCTCCAATAGACTGAGCAGCAATAACACCTACAGCTTCACCAATCTGTACAGCTTTATTAGTTGCTAAACTTCTTCCATAACACAAACCACACACACCTGTTAATTGCTCACAAGTTAATACCGATCTAACCATAACAGATTCAATATCACTATCTTCAATCTTTCTTGCTATTTCATATGTAATTTCACTTCCTGCATCAATTATTTTTTCTCCATTCACTGAAATATCATGTAATGAAGTTCTTCCCTCTATTCTTGAAGCAAGAGTCTCAATAATTTCATCTTGCTTTTTCACTGCTGATAATGAAACTCCTCTTAGTGTTCCACAGTCAAAAGACGTAATAATAACATCTTGAGCAACATCAACTAATCTTCTAGTTAAATAACCCGCATCAGCAGTTTTTAATGCAGTATCCGCTAAACCTTTTCTAGCACCATGAGTAGATATAAAATATTCTAAAATAGATAAACCTTCTTTAAAGTTAGATAATATAGGGTTTTCAATAATAGCACCACCTCCTGAACTTGATTTTTGAGGTTTTGCCATCAAACCTCGCATACCTGATAATTGGCGAATTTGCTCTTTTGACCCCCTTGCACCAGAGTCTAACATCATATATATAGAATTAAAGCCTTGATTATCATTTGCTAAATTTGACATTGCAGTTTCAGTCAATTTAGAATTTGTATTAGTCCATACATCAATTACTTGATTATATCGTTCATTATTTGTTATTAACCCCATATTATAGGACTCAGTAATTTGATCGATATTATTAATTGCATCTGAAACCATATTATTTTTAGCATCTGGTATCAAAACATCTCCTAATGAAAATGAAAGACCACCATTAAATGCCATTTTGTATCCTAATTTCTTAATATCATCTAAAAATCTAGCTGCAGTTGGAGCATTAGTTTCTTGTAAAATTTTACCTATTAAATCTCTTAAATTTTTCTTTGTACAAACCTCATTAAAATATTGAATTTTCATCGGCACTGATTCATTAAACAATATCCTTCCAACAGTAGTTTCAATTAAATGAAATTTTACTGGATTTTCTTTATCTATAGGTAATCTCACTTTAATAATAGCATGTAAATCAGCTTTGTTTTCATTATAAGCAATAGCTACCTCCTCCTGAGAGTAAAATATTAGTCCTTCACCTTTAACAACACTGTCTTTAGTACTTTTTCTAGATTTTGTCATATAATACAAGCCCAAGACCATATCTTGAGATGGCACTGTAATTGGAGCTCCATTAGCAGGGTTAAGAATATTATGTGAACCTAACATTAATAACTGTGCTTCTAATATTGCTGCAGCACCTAAAGGAACATGTACAGCCATTTGATCACCATCAAAATCTGCGTTAAATGCAGTACAAGACAAAGGATGTAATCTAATAGCTTTACCCTCAATTAATTTGGGCTGAAAAGACTGTATTCCTAATCTATGTAATGTAGGTGCACGATTTAGTAAAACTGGGTGCCCCTTAATAACATTCTCTAAAATATCCCATACAACTGGCTCTCTTGCATCAATTATTTTTTTTGCTGATTTAACTGTTTTAACTATACCTCTTTCAATCAATTTCCTAGCAACAAAAGGTTTAAATAATTCTGCAGCCATATCTTTTGGAATACCACATTCGTGCATTTCTAATTCTGGACCAACTACAATAACTGACCTAGCAGAATAATCCACTCTTTTTCCTAATAAATTCTGTCTAAAACGACCTTGTTTACCTTTTAAATTATCAGATAGTGATTTCAATGGTCTATTAGATTCTGATTTAATAGCCGAAGCTTTTCTTGTATTATCTAATAAAGAATCTACAGATTCTTGTAACATCCTTTTTTCATTCCTTAATATGACAGCAGGTGCCTTAATCTCCATTAATCTTTTCAATCTATTATTTCTAATAATTACACGTCTGTATAAATCATTTAAGTCAGAAGTTGCAAATCTACCTCCATCTAAAGGGACTAATGGTCTTAATTCAGGTGGTATAACAGGGATAACCTGTAATATCATCCATTCGGGCTTGTTCTCAATCACTTCATTTGCCTCTCTAAATGCTTCAACAACATTCAACCGCTTTAATGCCTCATTTTTTCGCTGAACAGAAGTTTCACTATGAGCTTTTCTCCTAAGTTCTTTTGATAACTGAATTAAATTAATTTGAGCTAATAAATCAATTAATGCTTCTGCACTCATTTTAGCAATAAATTTATCAGGGTCTGAATTATCTAAATACATATTCTCTTTAGGTAATCTTTCTAACACATCAAAATATTCATCTTCAGTTAAAAAGGACATATGTTGTATTGGTTCTCCTTCTTCATTAACGGCTTTACCTGGTTGAATAACTACATATCGCTCATAATATATAATCATATCTAACTTCTTTGTTGGCAAGCCCAATAAATAACCTATTTTGTTAGGTAAATTTCTAAAATACCAAATATGTGCAACTGGTACTACTAACTTTATATGTCCTATCCTTTCTCTTCTAACCTTTTTTTCTGTAACCTCAACACCACATCTATCACAAATAATTCCTTTGTATCTAATTCTTTTATACTTACCACAATGACACTCATAATCTTTTACGGGGCCAAAAATTCGTTCACAAAATAAACCATCTCTTTCAGGTTTAAAAGTTCTATAATTAATAGTTTCTGGCTTTATAACTTCACCACGAGAATCTTCAAGTATTGACTCTGGAGATGCAACACTAATAATTAATTTAGAGAAATCAGCAGTATTTTTTTTCTTTTTTTTCAAGTAATTCATAAAATAGAAAATATTAAATTAAAACTAGGACATTGTTATTTTTAAACCAAGACCTTGCATTTCATGCAACAACACTTTAAAAGATTCTGGTAAACCTGGTTCTGGTAAAGGATTTCCTTTGACAATTGATTCATAAGTTTTAGCTCTACCATAAACATCATCGGATTTAACAGTTAATATTTCTCTTAGTGTATTAGAAGCACCAAAAGCTTGAAGAGCCCATACCTCCATCTCTCCAAATCGTTGACCTCCAAATTGTGCTTTACCCCCTAATGGCTGTTGTGTTATTAAAGAATATGGACCAATAGAACGAGCATGCATTTTATCGTCCACCATATGACCTAATTTCAACATATATATAATACCCACAGTTGCTTTTTGATCGAATCTTTTACCTGTACCACCATCATATAAATATGTATGTCCATACTTGGGAATACCAGCTTTTTCTGTATAATGATTTATTTCATCAATTGTAGCTCCATCAAAAATAGGTGTAGCAAATTTAACACCAAGTTTCTCACCAGCCCAACCAAGAACAGTTTCATATATTTGACCTAGATTCATTCTGGAAGGAACACCTAGAGGATTTAATACAATATCTACAGGAGTTCCGTCTTCTAAAAAGGGCATATCTTCATCTCGAACAATCTTTGCTACTATACCTTTATTTCCATGTCTTCCAGCCATCTTATCGCCAACCTTTAACTTCCTCTTCTTAGCAACATAAACTTTAGCTAATTTTAATGTACCACTTGGTAATTCATCTCCAATTGTAATATTAAACTTTTTTCTTCTCAACTTAGAATCTAAATTTGCAAGTGTCATTGTATAATTATGAAGAACTTGTTTAATTAATTTATTAGTAGATTCTGATGAAGTCCAAGTATAAGAAGTTATATGTTGAAAATCTTTTATTTTAAGCAATATCTTTTGTGTTATTTTAACACCCTTTGCTACAATCACTTCGCCGTCCTGATTTAATACACCTTGTGAAACTTTAGATTTAATAATTTTAGATAATTTGTCAACTAAAATATTTGTTAAAACATTTTTATCTTCTTCAAATTTTTTATCTAATAATTTAACTTCATCCTTATCTCTCAATCTAGTTTTTTTATCTTTTATTGCTTTTTTGAATAATTTCTTATCAATTACTACACCTCTTAGTGAAGGTGGAGCTTTCAGAGATGCATCTTTAACATCTCCCGCTTTATCACCAAATATTGCTCTTAATAATTTCTCTTCAGGTGATGGATCAGACTCACCTTTAGGTGTAATCTTACCAATTAAAATATCTCCAGGATTAATTTCAGCACCTACTCTGATTATACCATTTTCATCTAAATTACTAGTTGCTTCCTCACTAACATTAGGTATATCAGGAGTTAATTCTTCAGGCCCTAATTTTGTTTCTCTTACATCTAAAGAATATTCATCAATATGAACAGAGGTAAATAAATCTTCTCGCACTACACGCTCAGAAATAACAATTGCATCTTCAAAATTATATCCCTTCCAAGGCATAAATGCAACTTTTAAATTCTTTCCTAAAGCTAACTCACCTTTATCTGTACAATAACCCGAATTTAATATTTGACCTTTAGAAACCTTTTCACCCACTGACACAAGTGGTGTTAAATTAAAACAAGTGTTTTGATTTGTTTTTTTAAATGTACTTAAGTTATATTCTTTTTCATTACCACCAAAAGAAACTAACTTGTCCTGTTCAGTTAAATTATATTCTATAATAATTTTATTTTTATCAACATAAGTTACGATTCCATCACCCTCAGCTTTAATACAAATTCTTGCATCATTAGCTACATTAAATTCTAGACCAGTACCAACAATTGGTGATTCATCAACAATTAGAGGTACAGATTGTCGCATCATATTAGACCCCATCAAAGCACGATTAGCATCATCATGCTCAAGAAAAGGTATTAAAGATGCAGATATAGATGCAATCTGATTAGGAGCAACATCCATATAATCAATCTTATTTGGCGGGAGAATAGGAAAGTCTCCCATTTGCCTAGCTTTAATTCTATCATTATTAAACTTTCCTTTTGCATTTAATCCAGCATTAGCCTGCGCAATAGTTTTTTCCTCTTCTTCTTCAGCTGTTAAATATTTAATAGCATTTAAATCCACTGAACCCTTTTCTACTTCTCTGTAAGGTGTCTCAATGAATCCCATCTTATTAATTTTAGCAAAAACACATAAAGATGAAATCAAACCAATATTAGGCCCCTCAGGTGTTTCGATTGGACATAATCTACCATAGTGTGTATAGTGAACATCTCTAACTTCAAATCCTGCTCGTTCCCTAGATAATCCACCAGGACCTAAGGCAGATAAACGTCTTTTATGAGTAATCTCAGCCAATGGATTTGTTTGGTCCATAAATTGAGATAATTGATTAGTACCAAAAAAAGTATTTATAACAGAGGATAAAGTTTTTGCATTAATTAAATCAATAGGTGTAAACACTTCATTATCACGAACATTCATCCTTTCTCTTATAGTTCTTGCCATTCTTGCTAAACCTATACCGAATTGATTATATAATTGTTCTCCAACTGTTCTTACTCTTCTATTACTTAAATGATCAATATCATCCACATCTGATTTTGAATTTATTAGTTCAATTAAATACTTTATTATTAAAATAATATCTTCACTTCTTAGAACTATATCTGTTGGATTATCGTTGATATTAAGTTTTTTATTAATTCTATATCTACCTACTTCCCCTAAACTATACCTTGTTTCTGAAAAGAATAATTTATCAATTATTCCACGTGCAGTTTCTTCGTCAGGTGGCTCTGCATTTCTTAATTGTCGATAAATATGTTCAACAGCTTCTTTTTCTGAATTTGTTGGGTCTTTTCTAAAAGTATTATGAATAATTTCATAATGTGAAGAAAGTTCTATACCCTTGTAAACTAAAATAGTAGCAACACCTGAATCAATAATATCTTGAATATGTTCTTTTTCAAGGATAATATCTCGATCAATAACCACCTCATTTCTTTCAATATGTACAACTTCACCTGTATCTTCATCAGAAAAATCTTCGATCCATGATTTAAGAACTCTTGCAGCTAATTTTTTTCCTACAGCATTCTTTAATGCTTGCTTTGTAGTTTTTATCTCGTCTGCTAATCCAAAAATATCTAAAATATCTTTATCATGCTCATAACCAATAGCTCTGAATAAAGTAGTTACTGGTAATTTTTTCTTCCTATCAATATATGCATACATCACATTATTAATGTCAGTCGAAAATTCAATCCAAGAGCCTTTAAATGGTATTACACGTGCAGAATATAACTTAGTACCATTAGCATGATAAGACTGTCCAAAAAATACCCCTGGAGATCTATGAAGTTGCGAAACACATACTCTCTGAGCACCATTGATAACAAAATTACCTGTTGAGGTCATATAAGGGATATTCCCTAAATATACATCTTGAACAATTTCTTCAAAATCTTCGTGTTCAGGGTCTGTACAGTATAATTTTAACCTAGCCTTTAAAGGAACACTATAAGTTAATCCCATACTCACACATTCTTCAACTGAGTATCTCGGTTGATCTAGAAAATAATCAATAAATTCTAGAACAAATTGATTCCTAGTATCCGTAATTGGAAAGTTTTCATTAAAAACTTTAAAAAGTCCCTCTTGATTTCTGTTTTCATGATCTGTATCTAGCTGAAAAAAATCTTGGAAAGATTGAATTTGAATATCAAGAAAATCAGGATAATCTACATTACCACTAAATGCTCCAAAGTGGATTCTATTTTTATTTATCAAAGCAATTATTTTAAATTAGTTAATAATTAACAAAACTGTTGAAAAAGAAAAATTATCTTTTTCTAATTTGAGTGATAGATCTATCTATTTTAACTCAACCTCAGCACCAGCTCCCTCTAGTTGATCTTTCATCGCATTCGCCTCATCCGCTGTTACACCCTCTTTTAATGTAGTTGGTGCTCCATCAACTAAGTCCTTAGCATCTTTCAATCCTTTACCTGTTAATTCTTTAACTAATTTCACAACTGCTAGTTTCGATCCACCAGCAGATTTTAAAATAACATCAAATTCCGTTTTCTCTTCACCACCACCAGAAGCATCACCACCACCACCTGGTGCAGCAACCGCAACTGCCGCAGCAGCTGGCTCAATACCATATTCATCTTTCAAAATTGTTGTTAGTTCACTCACCTCTTTTACAGTAAGATTTACTAATTTTTCTGCAAAATCTTTTAAATCGGCCATAATTATTATTTTTTTATTTGTTTTTAACTCTATTTTATACTTAATTTTTATAACTTATTCTACTGACGATTTCTCCTCAGTATCATTTTTTTCTATATTCTCTTCATTATCAACAGAATTTGATACTTCTTCTGCTGAATCAGTTTTAATTTCTTCTTTTGATTCTTTTTCACTATTAACCTTTGGGTTTTGTTCTAACGATGTTAATAAACTAGAAATATTCTGTTTAGCGGATTCTAAAGAAGATAATATATTCTTAACAGGTGATTGTAGTAAAGTGATTACATCACCAATTAATTCTTCTTTAGATTTTAATGATACTAATATCTCTAATTGTTCATGCCCAACATATATAGATTCTTCTATATGTCCACCTTTTAAAGTAACTTTTTTATTAGTTTTTTCTATTTGTTCTTTATCAAGAAAACTTTTAATCACTTTTGCAGGGGCATTGGAAATATCTGAAATCATCAATGTAGTATTACCTTTTAACAACTCTTCTAATGATGAAAAATCTTTTTCACAAGCATCCATTGCTTTTTTTAGTAATGTATTTTTAACAACTGAAATACTAACTCCTTTATCGAAACACATTCTTCTTAGCTTAGAAGTTTGTTCAGCATCTAGTCCTGAAATTTCAGTAAAATAAATATTCTTACTTTCTGTTAAACAACTTGTTAAACTACTAACTATTTGTATTTTTTGTTCTTTATTCACTTTTTAAAATCTATATATCTTAATTACTAATATGTCTACAATCAATCTTTACACTAGGACTCATTGTACTTGACATAGCTATCGTTTTAACATATGTTCCTTTGCTTGAAGAAGGTTTTAGCTTAATAATCGCAGCTAATAATTCTTTTGCATTTTCTTCTATTTGAACATCAGTAAATGAAACTTTACCAATACCTGCATGAATAATACCAAACTTATCAACTTTGAAATCTATCTTACCTGCTTTAATATCTTTAACTGCTTTACCAATATCAAAAGTCACTGTTCCTGTTTTTGGATTTGGCATAAGACCTCTCGGTCCCAAGACTTTACCTAATGGGCCAATTTTAGCCATACAGTCTGGTGAAGTTACAATTACATCAAAATCAACCCATCCTGTTTTAATTTTTTCAATAAATTCATCGAAACCAACTAAGTCAGCACCAGCAGATTTAGCTTCTTCTTCCTTGTTTGCTTGACAAATCACTAAAATTTTTATTGTTTTACCAGTTCCATGTGGAAGAGAAACTACACCCCTGACCATTTCATTAGATTGCTTTGGATCAACACCCAGTCTAATGGCCATGTCAACAGTTGCATCAAATTTAGCATTACTAATTTTCTTAATTAAACTAGATGCTTCTTTAATGCTAAAAAATTGTTCATTATCGTAAGTAGATAATGCTTCTTTTCTTTTTTTTGTGACTTTATTCATATCTTTAAAAAATTAATTAAAAATTAATCCTTAGTAGGAAACTTCCCAGTAACGGTTATACCCATACTTCTTGCAGTACCTGCTACCATCTTCATAGCAGACTCAATAGTAAAAGCATTTAAATCTTTCATTTTATCTTCTGCAATAGCTCTAACTTGATCCCAGCTGACTTTAGCAACTTTAACTCTGTTTGATTCTGCTGAACCTTTTTTTATTTTAGCTAAATCAAGAAGTTGAACTGCAGCAGGTGATGTTTTAATGATAAAATCAAATGACTTATCTTTGTATACTGTGATTTCGACAGGCAACACTTTCCCTTGTTTATCCTGTGTTCGACCATTGAATTGCTTACAAAACTCCATGATGTTCACACCTTTAGCCCCTAATGCAGGTCCGACTGGTGGTGATGGATTAGCAGCTCCACCTTTTACTTGTAGTTTTATTTTACTTTCGAATTCTTTTGCCATTTATAAAAATTTTAAACTTTATCAACTTGCATATAATTTAGCTCTAACGGTGTTTTTCTTCCGAATATTTTAACCATAACTTGAAGCTTTCTTTTCTCTTCATTAATTTCTTCAATTACTGCATTAAAACCATTAAATGGTCCATCAATGACTTTGACAGATTCTCCAACGACATAAGGAATATTTACAGTTTCATCCTCTAATGCTAATTAATCAACTCTGCCTAAAATCCTATTAACTTCTTGCTTTCTTAATGGAAGTGGTTCACCTCCTCTCGTTGCACCTAAAAAAGTAATCACACCAGTTAAATTTCTAATTAAATGAATTAATTCAGCAAACAATTGAGCTTCAATTAAAATATAGCCAGGAAAAAAATTTCTTTCTTTATTCACCTTTTTACCATTTTTTATTTGATAAACCTTTTCTGTTGGAATTAAAATCTGAGAAACAAACTTACTCATTTTATTAATCTCAAGCTCCCTTTCAATATAGTTCTTAACTTTTTCTTCTTTGCCCGAAATAGTCTTCACTACATACCACTTCATTTCATTTTTTCCCATATCAGTAGTAATTAAAATATACTATAAAACCAACCCAATATACTATTAAAAGACTGATCCATTAAATAAATAATTAATGCAATAATAACCGATGCAATTGCAACAACTATTGAGTCATTTTGTAAATTATCCCATCCGGGCCATTGGACTCTTTTAAATTCAGCTATTATGTCTTTGATATACTGTTTCATAGTTTAATTTATACTTCTGCATTAGCACGGGTAGAGAGATTCGAACTCCCATCAACGGTTTTGGAGACCGCTATGCTACCATTACACCATACCCGTAGAAGATAGCTATTGCCTCCGCTAATTTTTTCTATTCTAAAATCTCCGTTACTTGTCCGGCACCAACAGTTCTACCACCTTCTCTAATTGCAAAACGTACACCTTTATCTAAAGCCACAGTATTAATTAAATCAACAGTAATTGTTAAGTTGTCACCAGGCATAACCATTTCAGTACCGTCTGGAAGAGTGATTTCACCAGTAACATCAGTTGTTCTAATGTAGAATTGAGGACGATATTTATTATGGAAAGGAGTATGTCTTCCACCTTCTTCTTTCTTTAACACATACACCTCTGCTTTGAATTTTTTATGAGGTGTAATAGATCCAGGTTTGCAGATTACCATACCTCTTTTTATATCAGTTTTCTCAATTCCTCTTAATAAAATTCCAGCATTATCACCAGCTTCACCTCTGTCTAATATTTTTCTAAACATTTCAATACCAGTAATGGTCGATTTTAATTTTTCTGCTCCCATTCCAATGATATCAACTTCATCACCAGAGTTTGCAATTCCAGATTCTATTCTTCCAGTAGCAACAGTACCTCTACCTGTAATAGAGAAAACATCTTCAACTGGCATAAGTAAATCTTTATCGACATCTCTCTTTGGAACTTCAATCCAGCTATCTACTGATGCCATCAATTCCATAATTTTTTCTTCCCACTGTGCTTCACCATTTAAACCACCTAAAGCAGAACCAGTAACAATTGGTGTGTTATCACCATCAAATTCATAAAAAGACAATAACTATCTAATTTCCATTTCAACTAACTCTAGTAACTCTGCATCATCAACCATATCAGCTTTATTCATAAATACTACCATTCTAGGTACATTTACTTGTCTAGCTAATAGAATATGCTCTCTAGTTTGTGGCATAGGACCATCAGTAGCAGCACAAACTAATATAGCACCATCCATTTGAGCAGCACCTGTAACCATATTCTTAACATAATCGGCGTGACCTGGACAATCAACGTGAGCATAATGTCTGTTTTCCGTTTCATATTCAACATGTGAAGTGTTGATTGTGATTCCACGTTCTTTTTCTTCTGGTGCATTATCGATTGCATCAAAAGCTTTCACCTCTGATAAACCTTTCTTTGATAAAACAGTTGTAATAGCAGCCGTTAATGTGGTTTTTCCATGATCAACATGACCTATAGTACCAATATTAAGGTGCGGTTTACTTCTTTCAAAATTTTCTTTTGCCATGACTTTATTATTTTAAATTTATTTTTATGTTTTTATCTTTTTTTATCAATTATTGAATTCTATGTTAATTAGTTAATTATCAAAACTGAGCGGAAGACGAGACTCGAACCCGCGACCCTCAGCTTGGAAGGCTGATGCTCTACCAACTGAGCTACTCCCGCTTATGTGCATTAACTTCTCGTGGGGGAAAGAGGATTCGAACCTCTGAAGGCTAAGCCAGCAGATTTACAGTCTGCCCTCGTTGACCGCTTGAGTATTCCCCCTATCTCATCAAATCGAGCCGATGGAGGGACTCGAACCCACGACCTGCTGATTACAAATCAGCTGCTCTAGCCAGCTGAGCTACATCGGCAAAATCAAAATATTAATTTTTATTTCCGCCTCCGATTCTCAAAAATCTTCACTCACATCCACAATTCAAAATTTCAAAAAACAATACCAATAACAGATAGAGAACATCTCTAATCTATTAAAAGGACTGCAAATTTATTAAAACATTTGTCTTTTACAAAGAATAACAGGTGTTTTTTATATATTTTTTTTTACAAATCAACCTCTAGGGTGAGAGTTCTTGTATGCTTTCTTTATTTTTTCACCTGAAACTTGAGTGTAAACTTGAGTAGACAAAAGAGTGGCATGACCTAACAAATCCTTGATAGCATTTAAATCGGCACCTCGATTTAATAAATGAGTGGCAAAAGCATGTCTTAAGACATGTGGACTCCTCTTATTAACACTACTAACTAACGATAAATAATAATTCACAATTCTATAAATCATTTTAGAATAGCTTTTTTTACCAGCATTTGTGGTAAACAAAAAAGATGTTGCTGGATTATTCAATGTTTGTGATCGTAAAACTATATAATTATTCAGTAAGTCAACTAAAGATTGGGTTAAAGGTATAATTCTCTCTTTATTTCTTTTACCTATTATTTTTAACTCTTTTTTACGCGAATTATAGTCAGTTAATTTAATTCCAATCAATTCTGTTAACCTAATTCCAGTTTGATAAAATAATTCTAATATTAACCTATCACGATTCCCTTCAAAACTGCTTTTAAAAATACCATTGATGGAAAATAAATTATCCAGAGAAGATTCTGACAATACAACTGGCAACCTTCTAGGTTCTCTTAACGTTCTAATTTTTAGAACTGGGTTACTTGAAATATACTTTTCCCGAATACAATAATTAAAAAAAGTTTTTAAAGAACTGATTTTTCTATTAATAGTTTTTATTGAAAATTTTTTCTTCTTCAAATCTATAATCCAAAACCTTATATTTTCAATATCANTATTCTCTATTAAATCTGGCTTGCAATCTAATATGTGAAAAAACTGAGTTAAATCATCATGATAAGATTTAACTGTATGAGGAGAGTAATTTCTCTCGTTTTTCAAATAATTAATGAATTTTGAAAGCAGCATCAAACATTAGGTTAAATACCTAAAGTTAATGAAATTTAATGATTTAGTATAAAGAATACTACTGTTCCTGCGATCTTAAAAATGAATCTGAAAATCTAGCTTTTTGCAACTCCTCTCTTCTTCTTGTTGATTTTTTAATAAANTTTTTTCTACTTCTAATTTCACGTAAAGTTCCAACTTTATCAAATTTTCTTTTGAATCTTTTTAGAGCTCTGTCAATAGCTTCACCTTCTTTAACTGGTATTATAATCATGTTAATTGATTTAAGTGTGCGAATTTAAATATTTTTTATAAAAAATTCAAACTAAATGCTTGGAAATAACAATTTTTTGTATCTCTGATGTGCCTTCACCAATGGTACATAATTTGGANTCGCGATAATANTTTTCTACTGGAAAATCTTTAATNTAACCNTATCCACCCAAAATCTGAACTGCTTCATTAGCTATTTTAACACATGANTCAGAAGCATAATACTTAGCCATNGCACTTTCTTTTGTCACAGGTTCATTATTCATAATTAATTGACATGCTCGATATATCATAAGNTCACTTGCTTCAATNTCTGTTATCATATCAGCNAACTTGAATGAAATGCCTTGAAATTCACATATAGGTTTTCCAAACTGCTCTCTCTGTTTTGAATAATTCAAACTAGCAAAATACGCACCTTTTGAAATACCCAATGCTAAGGCTGCAATAGAAATTCTACCACCATCAAGTACTTTCATAGCTTGAATAAAACCATCACCCTCTTCACCTAACATGTCTGCATCGTGTACTTGACAATTTTCAAAAATAACCTCAGACGTTTCAGAAGCTCTCATTCCTAATTTATTTTCCTTTTTACCAGACTTGAATCCTGGATTACTTTTATCTACAACAAATGCTGATATACCATGAGANTCACCGATAGAACCAGTTCTGACCATAACAACCATAACATCTCCACTTACACCATGTGTTATGAAATTTTTAGTACCATTAATAGTCCAAATATCACCCTTCTTAGTTGCCGTAGTGTTCATTCTAAGGGCATCAGAGCCTGTGCCAGTCTCTGTGAGACCCCAAGCTCCAATATTTTCTCCAGTAGAAAGTTTAGGAAGCCATTTTGTTTTTTGCGCTTCATTTCCGAATTTAAGTATATGTCCGACACATAATGAATTATGAGCTGCTACTGAAAGGCCTACGGATCCACAAAATCGACCAATTTCAGAAATAACAGTCACATATTCATTATAACCAAAACCACTACCACCGTACTGTGTGGGAACCAGAACACCTAACATCCCTAATTCACCTAATTTTTTAAAAACTTGAATAGGGAAATATTGACGCTCATCCCAATCCATAATATTAGGAACTATCTCTCTTTTACTAAATTCAGAAATAGTNTCAGTAATAAGTCGCTGATTTTCAGAATAATTAAAATTCATATTTATTTATATTTTTTTATAGTTCCATCTTGTATTTTCTTTAAATAAGATGTTAAATCTAACTTAACTTCATTAGACATAATTAAAAGACCAATAATATTTGGAAAGGCCATAGCTAAAATCATCATATCTGAAAAATCAACTACAGATCCTAGACTCGCAGAAGATCCAATAATTACAAAAATCATAAATATAATCTTATAAGACAACTCTGACGATTTACTTTTTCCAAATAAAAAAGTCCATGATTTTAAACCATAATAAGACCACGAAATCATAGTAGAAAATGCGAATAACAAGATAGCAATAGTTAGTATATAAGGAAACCATCCAATAACACTACCAAATGCTTGAGATGTTAATTCAGACCCACCTAAACCACTAGCATCTTCATAAGTTCCGGTAATAATAATTACAAAAGCGGTCATGGTACATATCACAATAGTATCAATAAAAGGTTCTAACAAGGCGACCATTCCTTCAGAAACAGGCTCTTTAGTTTTAGCAGCCGCATGTGCTATCGAAGCTGAACCTACTCCTGCTTCATTGGAAAAAGCTGCTCTTTTAAACCCAACAATTAAAACACCTACAAAACCTCCTAAGCCGGCTTGCGGGTTAAATGCGCCACTTATAATTTCACCAACAACAAAACCAATGTCAGAAATATGCATAATAATAATAATAAGTGCAGCACCAACATAGATAGCGGCCATAAATGGAACTATCTTCTCAGTTACTTTAGCAATACTTTTAATTCCACCAATAATGACAAATCCTACAAGACCTGCTAAACATATTCCAAATAGCGGTCCCAAATTTGACACACTAGGAAAAATTCCTTTAATAGCAGCAAAGGCTTGATTTGCTTGAAACATATTACCACCACCTATAGATCCTCCAATACAAAGAATTGCAAATAATACAGCCAACAATTTACCTAGATTTTTTAAATTCCGTTTAGCTAGTCCATCACGCAGATAATACATTGGCCCACCAGATACAACTCCATTCTCATCTATAACCCTATATTTAAGCCCCAATGTACATTCAACGAATTTTGAAGACATTCCAAGCAAACCAGCTATAATCATCCAAAAGGTAGCGCCTGGACCACCTAGACTAATTGCAATTGCAACACCNGCAATATTACCTAAACCNACNGTNCCNGAAAGCGCNGTNGTTANTGCTTGAAAATGNGAAACTTCNCCCTTATTNTNTGGGTCACTATAATCACCCCTNACTAAATCTAATGNAATGCTNAAANCCTNTNAAATTAATAAANTTCATTTTTATNGTAAAAAATAAAGCTCCGAACACAAGCCAAACTACTATAAATGGAATATTTTTATGTGCACCAAATAGTTTTGTTATATCATAAAATATAACACTTCCTATACTTGAAACAATTGGAGAAAAAGAAGCATTAATACGTTTAGAAAACATATTAACCTTGTTAGAAAATCGATGCCTCAGCTCAAACTGAACATCACCCTCCAATAAAGTAATTGAATTCCGAGACAATTCAATAATTTCAAAATTTCTAATTGTATCAATTGGAGCATTATAATGAAACTGAAGAACATCTTGAATCAAAGACCAAGTTCCATTAGCTTTTATAGCATCTACTTCATATTCAAATACGCCATTTTGATATAAAATCAAAAAATCTGTTGGATTAATTTCTAAATCTAAACCTACAATAGACTCATAGGAGTACTCTTTTTGAATAAATACTTCCTGATCATTCTCTGCAAGAATTGCAAATTGAATAAGGATGAAAAAAAGTGAAAAAAAGTGAAAAAAAATACTTCTCATAATATGTTATTTAATACATTATTTAATGTTGTCGGAGTAAAATCAAAATCTTTCACAGCCTTTTCAATATTAAGACTTGAATCTAAAGGTCTTCTAGCAACTTGATTTAGTTCTGCCGATTTAATTCTATTTATTTTTGAAACATCTTGTTTCAAGTATTCTGCAATATTACAAACAATCTTAAAAATTGATAACCTTTCTCCACTTGAAATGTGATATAAACCATATTTTTTTAATTCAATCATCCTTAAAATAACTAAAGAAAGATCAATAACATATGTTGGCGTTCTATATTGATCACAAACTATATTTAACTCTACATCATGTTCTAATTTATTTTTTACCCAAGTTAAAAAATTAGAACCAGTAGGACCATAAATAAGCGATGTTCTAATAATAGTCGAAGTCCAACATTGACTTGTTAAGATTTGTTCACCTTTTAATTTAGACAAACCATAAAAATTCAATGGATTACAATCATCGTTTTCTTTATAATTTCCTAACACACCATCAAAAACAAAATCTGTTGATATATGTATAAAATGAGTATGGTGTTTTGTGACATATGGAAGAAAATTATTAATACTGTTAACATTAATAGCTGTACAATTATTCTTGTGTTTTTCACATTGATCAACGTTGGTGCAAGCAGCAGTATTAATGATAATTGAGGGACTATATTTATTCAATATATACTCACATCTATTCGATGATGAAACATCTAACTCAACATAAATATGATTATGACTTAACAACCTATCCACACCTATACCCGTAGCAATTATATTAAAATTACACCTTTCCAATAACACTCTCAATTCTTGACCCAGTAAACCATTTCCACCTGTAATTAAAATATTATCGCGTATAATTGACATTTAAATTCGATTTAGTATTTTATTTCATTGAGTTAATAATACTGGATTGCATATAAATTAAGAAATAAATTTTCGGTTCTTTAAAATCAACTCCATCTCTTGCTGTATCTTAAAACAAGATTTATAAATATCATCCTTAAATTTCTCTCCTGCACCTGCATAAATAATAGATCTAGAAACATTAATTAACAAACCGCAATGATCATTAAATGCTGCATTACACACTTCGGACAAATTACCTCCTTGTGCACCAACACCCGGAACCAAGAAAAAGTGATTAGGTGCTTTTGATCGAATATGAAACATTTCCTTTGTTCGAGTAGCCCCAACTACAAACATCATGTTTGCTTCATTAGACCACCTATGTGATTCATTTACAATATCTAAATATAAAGGGTTTCCATTATGTGTGACAATATTTTGAATAGATGATGCACTAGGATTAGATGTAGCAATTAGTAAAACACCCCACTTGCCTTTTCTTAAAAATGGCTTAACTGCATCAAAACCCATGTATGGAGATAAAGTAACTGCATCACAATTAAAATAATCATAAAATGTGTCTGCATACATTTTAGCAGAATTAAAGATATCGGACCTTTTTGCATCTGCAATAACAAAATGATTATCAGAGATATACTTTAATGTCTTATCTAGACTGATTAGACCTGAAGGGCCTAATTTTTCATAAAACGCTAAATTAGGCTTATATGCAACGCAAAAATCTGACGTTACATCAATTATGGATTTATTAAATTCATAAATCGGGTCTTCACAATTTAATAAATGTTTTGGTAATAGATTTAAATCTGGATCTAAACCAACACATAAAAATGATTTTTTAGCACGAATATTTTTAACAATATTAATTAAATCCATCTAGCCCATTTTTAATTTTTCTGCATTTTCTGCAATTTTCAATTCCTCTACTAATTTATCGATATCTCCATTAACAATTTCATTTAATGAATATAGTGTTAAACCTATTCTGTGATCAGTAACACGACCTTGAGGATAATTGTAAGTTCTAATTTTATCTGAACGATCACCTGTTTTAACCATAGTCTTTCTCTGCCCATCTATCTCCTCATTACGTTTCTTTAGCTCTATATCATAAATTCTTGATCTTAAAACTTTTAATGCTTTTGCATAATTCTTAATTTGTGATTTCTGATCTTGACATTGAGCCACAACACCAGTTGGAATATGAGTTAACCGAACCGCTGAATAAGTTGTATTTACAGATTGTCCACCAGGACCAGATGAACAATAAGTCTCTTTTTTAATATCACTTTCTTTTAACTCAATATCAAAATCTTCAACCTCCGGTAACACAACCACACTAGCAGCAGAAGTATGTACTCTACCTTGAGTCTCTGTTTGAGGAACTCTTTGCACCCTATGCACACCAGACTCATATTTGAGAATACCATAAACATCAGTTCCAGTGACAGAAAATATAATTTCTTTAAACCCCCCTGAGACACCTTCACTCACATCCATTAATTCTTGTGTCCATTTTTTAGAATCAATAAATTTAGTATACATACGGAATAAATCGCCAGCAAATATACTGGCTTCATCACCACCAGCCCCAGCTCTAATCTCTACTACAGCATTTCTTGAATCATCTGGATCTTTAGGTATTAATAGTACTTTAAGCTCATCATCTAACTTTTCTTTTAAAACAGAAGACTCTTCTAAATCTAACTTTGCTAATTCTTTCAACTCTATATCTTTTTCATTTTTTAAAATAGATTTAGCTTCATCAATATCTCGAACTACTTTAACATAACTGTCAATAGCCTTAACTATAGGCTCCAATTCTTTATACTCTTTATTTAGCTTAATGTATTTAGGCATATCAGCGATAATTTCAGGATTAATAATTAATTCTGAAACATCATTAAATCGATCTTTTATTGCATGTAATTTTTCTAACATATCAATATGTAATTGAACCCTCAGGTGATTCAATAGTTAATTTTTTACCATTTGATTTTTCAACATAACCAATAATTTGGGCATCTAAATTAAATTGTTTAGCAATGTCTAAAATATCATTCGAAAACTCTTGTTGAACATATAATTCCATTCGATGACCCATATTAAAAACTTTATACATTTCTCTCCAATTTGTCTGAGATTCTTTTTTTATTAATTCAAAAACAGGAGGAACACTAAACATATTATTTTTATAAATATGTACATCTTCCACAAAATGCAAGACTTTGGTTTGTCCACCGCCAGTACAATGCACCATCCCTGATATAGCATCTCTATACTTAGAAAATATTTCTTTAATTACTGGAGCATAAGTTCTAGTTGGTGATAATACTAACTTGCCTAACTCTATATTATTTAGTTTATCCAATAATGAATGGCTACCACTATAAGCTAAACTCTTATTCAACAAAGGATCAAAACTTTCTGGAAAATCCTTTGCTAGTTGATAATTAAAAATATCATGTCGAGCAGATGTTAAACCATTACTACCAATCCCTGAATTGTACTCTGACTCATATGTTGTTTGACCATATGAAGCAAGACCAATAATAACATTACCATCTTGAATATTCGAATTATCAATAATATCTTTTTTGCGAATTCTAGTCACTATAGTATTATCAACTATAATCGTACGAACAAGATCTCCAACATCAGCAGTTTCCCCTCCACAAGAGACAATATTTATTCCCCATTCTTTATATTTTGTTATTAATTTATCACTTGCATTAATAATAGTTGAAATTACAGAGCCTGGAATTAAATGTTTATTACGACCAATGGTTGAGGAAAGCATAAAATTATCAACTGCTCCTACACATAGTAAATCATCAATATTCATAACTAATGAATCTTGCGCAACACCTTCCCAAACAGATAAGTCATTAGTTGTTTTCCAATAAACATATGCTAATGATGACTTGGTTCCAGCACCATCAGCATGCATAATTAATGCATAATTTGAATCACCTGACAAATAATCAGGAATAACTTTACAAAATGCACTTGGGAACAACCCTTTATCTATATTTTTGATTGCAGCATGAACATCTTCTTTACCAGAAGAAACGCCTCTTTGTAAATATTTATCTTCCATAAATTTATAAATAAAAAGAGTACCCTTCAGGATACTCTTTATTATATATGACTACTTATATTTTATATTTGAAATCAATTAATTTGTTGTATAAAATTACCTTTAGAGTCCGTTGGTATAACCTGTCCTTTCTGATCAATCAAAGCACGTTGAATCGTTCTTTCATCATTTCCTAAGTTTGGATTCTTGTCTAGCCATTCTTTAAAATCACCACTTAAAACTTTAAAATCAGTCCTTCTGTTTTTCTGATGAGCTAATTCTCGTAATTTTTTAGATTTAAGATTAGATATATATTGTTTATTTAATTCTCCTGCAGGTAATCCATCTTCTGACTCTTCTAATATCTTTGGCTCTGTAGAAGCCATCCCTACTGCTACTAATCTGTCAGGATTTATTCCTTGGGAAACTAAATAATCAACACAACTTTGAGCTCGATCAAAAGATAATCTCGTGTTCAATGTATCGCTACCTCTTAAATCAGTATGCGATCTCAATTCTATCACTACATTCGGCCAGTCTAAAGAAAGTAAAGAAACTAATGAGTCTAATTCTTCTTTTGAAGCTTCTCTCAAATCAGATTTACCTAAATCAAAAAGCACACTCTTTAAATCTAAAGGACGTCTCATTGTTTTCATTTCAAATTTTCGATACATTGAGTATTCTAAGTGTCCCTCTTTATAGCTACATACATTTGGCCCTTTCTCCTCCTCCATCTCTCTTGTAATGTATTCACAATCCCTATTCTTAATATTATGTGTATTAACTGTTGTGTCTACTTGTTGAAAAAACCAATCTTTATTAACAACCAGCCTGTAATCTTCCTTTTCTCCAAAATTACACTCATCAAATGAAAAATTACCAAAACCATCTGTTTGAGCTATTTTACTTGAAGTTGGTCCTATTAATTCAATCTGTGCACCTGCAATTGGAGATCCATCTTCAACATCAATCACCTGACCTGAAAGATTAAAGAAAATTTGCTGTTTATCAAAATAATAAATATCTACTTTACCTTTACTTTTCCATTTAGAACCAATTCTGTTTGAAGAGAAATAACCTTTTAACTCTGGCTCCAATCCAGGTTCACTATACTTTTGAAAAGTTATACCGAAATCATCAAAACAAGTATTAACAGGGTATTGTAAGTTTTCAGCTTCATTAAACATGGTTTTAGCTGAACCATCCGATTCAATATTGTGTTCCGCTTTATATATATCTAAACCTCCCATACCAGGCCTGCCATTAGATGAGAAATATAAATTTTTTGTTGAACCATTAAAAACAGGAAAACCTTCATTCCCTGCACTATTAATATTAGGCCCTAAGTTTTCTGGCTCTCCCCAAGATTTTTTTCTTCGATCATAACGACAAACATAAAGGTCAGACCCACCATAACCTCCCTCTATATTAGCAGCAAAAAACATGGTTTTCTCATCAGGAGTAACAGAAGGACCATGAACATCAACTAACGTATCTACTGGAATTACTTCCATGGTTACATCTCGAAATTTTTTACCTCTGAATGTTGCTGAATATATCCTTCTACCTTGATATCTGTTTTTTGAAAATATAGATCGAGTAAAAAACATTTTATTACCTCGTTTATTAAAAGAAATAACCCCTTCTTCCGAGTTTTTTAAATTTACAACATCCGCTAAACCATCAGTGATATTACTCAAAGTAGTTTCATCCCAATCAGGAGGAGTAATTGTTTTACTTGATCTTTTTTTTCTACCTCTATCTTTTTCTGGCTTTCTAATTAAAAAAATATCTGTAAAATACTGGCCTGTAATTTGATTGATACTTCGCCCTAAAACACCTTCCCTAGATGATGTAAAGTATAATTCATCATTTTTCTTACCTTTAATAACTGGAGAAAAATCATCTCCCTTCGAATTTACATCACTACCTGCATTCACCACTCTATATTTACTACCATCTTGAATCCATTCTTGAGTTAAATCAAGTGATTCTAGAGCAAAAGGTCCTTTTGGATTATCTGGATCCATTTTTACAAATTTTTCATATTCTGCCTGTGCTTTATCAAACTTTTCCATACCCTTATAACACTCTGCTAAATAATAATGAACTAACGGATTATTATATCTCATCTTTATTGTTCTTCTAAAGTTTGTTTCTGCTTTTTTAAAATCACCTAAAAAGAAATAACATTGAGCTAACTTAAATCCAATTTCATTTTTTTCAGTCCTATCGTTTGAACGTTGATAGGCGTTTTTGAAAATATTTTCCGCTTTACCATACTCACCTTTCTCAAAAGCCTTATTGCCTTTTTTAAAATCACCCGACTGAGCATAAGAAAAAGATGATAAAATAATGAAGAATGAGAGAAGATATTTTTGAAATTTCATATACATTTTTTTTTATAATAATGATACAACTATGTTCGCAATTTAACAATTAATTTCATACAAGGAAAAAAAAACAGGAATTTAGAAAAAATCATTACACCGCACTAACAGTATTAATCATCATAGAAACTATTCGATATGGATCTGCATTAGATGCAGGCCTTCTATCTTCAAGATACCCCTTCCAATTATTAGCGGGTAAAGAAATTGGAATTCTAATTGATGCACCTCGATCAGAAACCCCATAACTAAACTTATCAATTGATTGAGTTTCATGCAGTCCTGTTAGACGCTGTTCATTTGAAGAACCATAAACAGATATATGTTCCTTATGTTTTTTACCTAGAGCCTCGCAAATCAAATCAATATAATCTTTACCTCCTACATCTCTCATTTTTTGATTTGAAAAATTACAATGCATCCCGGAACCGTTCCAGTCACCCTGCACAGGCTTTGGATGAAATTCAAGACCAACTCCATATTCTTCAGTTACTCGATGTAGTAAATATCGTGCCATCCACAAATCATCACCTGCAGAATATGGATCAGTACCCAAAACCTGAAATTCCCATTGACCTAACAATACTTCAGCATTAATCCCTGTTATATTTAAACCAGCCTCAAGACACAAGTCTAAATGTGCCTCTACAATCTCTCTACCTGCTACATTTTTGTTTCCTACAGAACAATAATACATTCCTTGTGGATTTGGAAAACCTTGTTCAGGAAAACCCAAAGGCCTAACACCATCCATTAATGTATATTCTTGCTCAAAACCAAACCAATAGTCATCAAACCCCTGTTTAATTTGAGCTCTTGTATTTGAAAAATGCGCTGTTCCGTCTGGATTCAGGACTTCACATAAGACTAAATAAGCATTAAGTCTTGCTGGGTCTCGGTACATTGTAACAGGTTTTAAAACACAATCTGAAAAATTTCCTTCAGCTTGCTGGGTTGAACTACCATCAAAAGACCATTCAGGTAAACTAGAAATTTTCTCGTCAAAATCAGAGAATTTAAGAACTTTGGTTTTGCTTCTAAGATTAGCTTCTGGCTGATAACCATCTAACCAGATATATTCAAATTTAAAGGGAGTCATTGGGAAAATAATTTTAAAAAATATTAATAAACTAATTAGGTTAACTAAGATTGGTAATAAATTTATTGTATATATAAAATATATTTGAAATTAATTAGCTTTTTTTATTAACATAACGAGAATGTTATTAACAGAAAAGATTTATTGCAAGCAAAATTTATTTGTTGTAATCGGAATTGAAATCCTTATACAAATCATCTATAGAGCTTTTAATTTTATAAAACACTCTCCCCAAATCCCTCATTAAAACTGGGAAGTTTTTAGATCCAAAAAAAATTAAATAGACTAAAAAAATTAAAATAATTTCTCCAAATCCTAAGTTTAATAAAAAAAAATACATATACGGCTTGGCTTGTATATTATTTATTTAGTTGTATCATACATAATTGGAGAAGCAATGAATAAGGATGAGTAAGTTCCAACAATGACTCCTGTCATAATTGCAAACATAAAACCTCTGATAATCTCTCCACCAAAAAGAAATATAACTAATAATACAAAAAATGTAGTTAAAGAAGTATTGATAGTTCTACTTAACGTGCTATTTAGTGCTCGATTAATTACATCACTACTATCTCCTACTTTAACAGCAACATATTCTCTAATTCTATCAAAAACTACAACTGTATCATTTAATGAATAACCTATTACAGTTAACACAGCAGCTATAAATGCTTGATCTATTTCTAATGAAAAAGGTAAAACACCATAAAAAAGTGAAAAAATAGATAATAATATCATTACATCATGGAACACTGCTAATACAGCACCTAAACTGTATTGCCATTTTTTAAACCTAATTAATATATATATAAAAATTAATATCAGAGAAAACAAGATTGACCAAACTGCTGATTTCTTAATATCATCAGCAATAGTTGGTCCGACTAATTGAGAACTCATAATTTCATAATTACCATCATTAAATGAAGATAATCCTGTATTTAATTTTGCTTCCACCAAATCATCTGCATCTAAATCATTAATCAGATAATTAGTGGTGATTTTAACTTGATTCACGTCTCCAAATGTTTTGACCTCTGGAAACATGTTTAAATTATTCTCAGTAACGAAAACATCGCCTAAAACGGATCTCAAATCATTAGTTACAACAGGTTGATCAAAACGAACTACATAAGTTCTACCTCCTTGAAAATCAACCCCTTGATTCAACCCTTTTGTAAATAAGGAGAATACTCCAACAACAATAATAATAGAGGATAAAAAATAATAACGTTTTCTGTTAGGGATAAATGCGATATTTAAATTTTTAAACGCACCTCTAGTAATAAAATTTGAAAATGTGATTTTTCTTTTTGAGTTTATTCTAGACTCAAAAATAAGTCTAGTGATAAAAATAGCACAAAACAGAGAAGTTAAAATACCTATTATCAATGTTGTCGCAAAACCTTTAATAGGGCCCGAACCAAAGTAAAACAAAACAACTCCCGTTAATAAAGTCGTAATATTTGCATCTATGATAGAACTATAAGCTTGCTGATAACCATCACGTATTGCTAATGTTAATCCTTTACCTTGAGCAATTTCTTCACGGATTCTTTCATAAATTAGAACATTAGCATCAACAGCCATTCCAATAGTTAGAACAATACCTGCAATACCTGGTAATGTTAATACACCGCCTAATCCAGATAAGGCGCCAAAAATAAAAAACATATTAATTATTAATGCAGCATTAGAAGCCATTCCAGCATGCATATAATAGAAAATCATATATAGTAGAACAAATCCAAGAGCTATTAAAAACGATTTATATCCGGAAGAAATAGCTTCAGCACCTAATGAAGGTCCGACAATTTCTGATTGTATAATTCTAGCAGGTGCTGGCAACTTTCCTGCCTTTAAAATGTTAGCTAAATCTTGTGCTTCATCTAACGTAAAATTACCTGATATAACAGAACTTCCTCCAGAAATTTCTGCATTTACAACAGGAAAAGAATATACATAATCATCTAATACCACAGCAACTGAATTCCCAATATTCTCTCTAGTAATTTTTTGCCATAATCTAGAACCACTTCGATTCATTCGCATACTAATCTGCGGATTACCAAACTGATCAATATCTTGATTAGCATCCACAATAACATCACCTGATAATTTCGCCTTATCTTCTCTATTAGATTTAATAGCTATTAATCTTAATCGTTCATTATTCTCATCAAATGGCTTAGCTTCCCACAAGAACTTTGCATTTCTTAATTCATTGGGAATAAGTGCTAACACATCCGCATCATTTAAATAAGAATTAACCTTAGATGTGTCTTTTATCAACGAAGAACCAACAACAGGACCTGGAATAATTTGCAAAGCATTTGTATTTGGGTCTACAGCAATATTTGGTGATAATACATCAAATAAAACATTAGAAACAGTATTTAGAGTATCACTACCATTAACACCTAAATCATCGACTAAATCGCCTAAATCATCGTTAGGTTTTAAATCTGATAAATCGTCAGTATCATTCTTCTCTTGTGATGTTTTTTCATTCAAAGAAATATTAACATTTTGCATGAAAGCAAATACTTCGGAATTATCATGTGTTTCCCAAAATTCTAAAACTGCAGCACTCTGTAATAATTTTTTTACCCTGACGACATCTTTAACTCCAGGTAATTCTACAATAATACGGCCTGTTCGCTCTGCCTTCTGTATGCTAGGCTGTGCAACCCCAAACTTATCAATTCTCGCTCTTAACACAGTAAAAGCTCTATCAACAGCCCCCTCAGCTTCTACTCTAACAATGTTCATTACTTCTGCATCAGATGCATCAGATGGTATCTTGTCTCTCAAATCTTTATTACCAAAAATTCGAGGAGAAGACAATCTGCTGGTTTTACCTGTATTCAATTCCTCAAATGCAGTTTCAAATAATTCTAAATAATCTAATTGACTTTCTTTTTCTTTAGCAGAAGCTAATTGAAGTGCTTTATTAAAAACTGGATCCTGACTGTTGTCAGATAATGCAACTAAAATATCTCGCATAGATATTTCAAGCGTAACATTCATTCCACCCTGTAAATCTAAACCTAATTTTAATTCGCTATCCTGACACTCTGAAAATGTCCAAGACTTTTGACCAAAAAATAACCACGGAGTATACACCGGTTCATTAGCTATAGAATCTAAATAATACTGCTCTAAAGTATAATCACCTTTTGCAAAATCTACTGCTTTACTCTGTTCTCTATTAACAACAAATGTAAATGAGAGTGAAAAAAGAAAGGATATAAAAAATATTATTCCAATAAACCTGATTAAATTTCTAACATTACTATTATTCATAAGATACTTTTTAATTGTAAAATGAACGCAAATATATAAAAAAGAAAGGAAGTTTTAATATAAAATAACTGATGTTGTTAATAAATACTAAATACAAAAGATTTATCGTAACTTTAATTTTTCATTCATTTTTTAACATGAACAATCAAAAATACTTATGAGAAGCTTTTATATATTAATTTTCACATTCACAGTAAATCTATCTTTTTCACAGATAGAATTGATTCAAAATCATGATGTAATAGTTTCTAAAAATGACATCAACCTATCGAATGCGTGGGCTGGTGGCATGAATTTTTGTCAATTTTCAAACATTGACTTAAATCAAGATGGTATAGATGACCTTTTTGTTTTTGATCGGTCAGGAAAAAATGGTACCGTGAATGGAAATAGGATTATGACTTTTATATTTAACGCATTAACAAATAATTTTGAATATGCTCCTGAATATATTCAATTCTTTCCTCCATTAACTGACTGGGTGTTAATATTAGACTATAATCAAGATTTTAAACCAGATATTTTTACCAGCTCCGAATCCTCTATAGCTCTTTATACAAATACTACAATTAATGAAATTTCATTTGAGTTTACTAAAATATTGACCTCTGATGCAGGATTTGGACAAATTCCAGTATATGTGAGCAGTTCTGATATTCCTGCAATTATCGATGTTGATGGGGATTTAGATATTGACATTTTAACATTCGATCCATCTGGTACACATATTTATTTTCATGAAAACAAATCGATTCAAATGTATGAAAATACTGACAGCATTAATTTAGTAAGAAGTGATAATTGTTGGGGAAGATTTAAAGAGGACTTTAGCACTAACACCGTGACACTTGGTTTAAATGAAGACTGTAATGAAGATGATGAGAATGGTCGGTTTGCTCACTCAGGATCAACAGTTTTAGCGTTGGATTTAAACCCGTTAAACAATGAGGGACTGGAACTTTTATTGGGAGACATAACCTATGACAATATGATTATGCTATATAATGGAGGGTCCAATGAAGAAGCCTTAATGGTTGAACAAGATCTTAATTTTCCAAGCTACACTAACTCCGTTAACTTAACCCGATTCCCTGCCGCATTCCATGTGGATGTAGATAATGATAACTTGAAAGATTTAATCATTAGTCCAAACGGAGTGAATGTCTCAGAAAATCACAAAAATGTGCTTTTTTATAAAAATACTGGTAATACTGGAAACAATAACAACATACAATTTGATTTTATTGAAAATGATTTTCTAATAAAAGAGATGATTGATGTAGGCACTAATGCAACTCCACTTCTATACGACTTAAACAATGACAATCTATTAGACTTATTGGTTAGTAATAAGGGTTATTTTGATAATGGTAATTATAATTCCAAAATTTCTCTTTATGAAAATACTGGCACAGAAACCAATCCTGAGTTTAAGTTTATCACCGATGATTTTAGCAACTTGTCAACTTTAGGCAATTTAGTTAATATTCAATCTCTCCATCCAACTTTTGGCGACCTTGACAACGATCAAGATATTGATATGATTCTTGGAGACAATAACGGTCAAATATATTATTTTGAAAATGATGGTGAAAATACAAATAATGACTTTCCTACATTTTCAACATATGAATTATTAGATATTGATGTGGGTAGTTTTGCTACACCACAATTAGTGGATCTAAATAGAGATGGTATGTTAGATTTAGTTATCGGAGAAAGAATGGGGATCGATAATGGCGTATATAACGGTATTAACTATTATCAAAATACAGGGTCTCTTAATATGCCGGAATTTGAAGACTACACTCCAGAGTTTCCAAGTGGAGATTATAATGAAAATGGGGATCAAATTTTTACTAAAAGTCTTGGCGGTATTCATTTGTCAGACCCAACTTACCTGACAGGATATACTACTCCGTTTATATTTGAATATAATAACATCTATTATTTAGCAGTAGGGACAGAAAGTGGTTTAATATATCTATATGATAATATTGAAAACAATATTGATAATAATCTCATACTGAACCTATTAGAAGAATATAATCTAATTACCAATAATATTATTAATATTAATAATTGCGTTCATTCAAAAATCACGATTGCAGATATTAATAGCGATCAAAAACCTGACTTAATAAGAGGTAATGCTAGTGGAGGTTTAGAATTATTCTTAGGATCTGAGGATAGTGCAATTCATAATATAGATATCCAGCAAAATATTGAAATTTTTCCAAACCCAAATAATGGTATTTTTGAAATCAAAATTGAAGAAAAAGGAGATTATTATATAACAATATATTCAAACTTAGGCAAGATATTAATACGGCAAGAAATACTTGGTTCAAATACAAAAATTGATTTAAGAGGTGTCTTGCCTGGTGTATATATAGTAGAGATGAAAAAAAATCAAACTCTTGTAGAGCGATCTAAAATAATAGTGATGAATTAAAATAAATTCATTTCACTTAATATTAAATTTGTTTTTTTCACGCCATCTGCTGATTCTTTCAATTGGGAAATCTCATCCTCAGTTAAATCAATTTCCACAATGTTCTCTACTCCATTTTTTCCAAGAACCACTGGAACACCTATTGTTAAATCCGACAAGCCATATTCACCATCTAACAATACAGAACACGGCAACATCTTTTTTTGATCGCAAGCAATCGATTGAACAATAGTTGAAACTGCTGCTCCAGGTGCATACCATGCGGAAGTACCAAGCATTGATGTAAGTGTAGCCACACCAACTTTAGTGTCTTGCTTAACCTTTTCCAATCTATCAATAGATAAAAATGTAGAAACTCGCACACTATTTCGTGTAGCTAGACGCGTTAAGGGCACCATACCCTTGTCACTATGACCACCTATAACCATTGCAGAAATGTCAGAAGCTGGACATCCTAACGCCTCGCTTAATCTGTATTTAAATCTTGCACTATCTAATGCTCCCCCCATACCAATAATTCGATTCTTATCTAAACCTGTTGACTTAAGAGCTAAATAAGTCATTGTATCCATCGGATTACTTACAATAACAAGAATCACATTTGGAGAATGTGTGATTAAATTTTCCGATACTGTTTTAACAATACCTGCATTAATTCCTATTAATTCCTCCCTTGTCATACCAGGCTTTCTAGGTATACCACTGGTAATAACTGCAATATCAGTACCAGCAGTTTTAGAATAATCATTAGTACTGCCAATAATTTGAGTATCAAAACCATTCAAAGAAGCTGTTTGCATTAAATCCATAGCCTTTCCTTCTGCAAAATTTTCTTTTATATCTAATAAAACAACTTCAGATGCAAAATTTTTCATGGCTATATATTCGGCGCAGCTTGCTCCTACTGCCCCCGCACCAACTACCGTAATTTTCATATTTTTTTAATTTAATTTAAGATGCTAATTTATAAAAATATCATTCTTTATATGTCTAAAAAATTAAATTATTTGTAATTATAATTGTAAATTGTAATCACTAAAGAATCAATATCAATATAATTTGGTATAATTATTGATTATAATACATATATAAACACTAAATATATGCTTTCAATGGACTACTTGAAATATAAAATATCATTTATAATCTTATTAACTATGGGCTTATATTCAGAAGCACAAGTAATTGCTACTGGAGACACTATCTTATGTGAAGGCCAAGAGGGAAATGTGGGTGTAACATTAACAGCTACTGCTTTTGCAGTTGACTTGATAGACTCTAATATTTATACAGATGATATTTTTGGCGGCATTATTGATATGGGTTTTGATTTTGAATTCTATGGCAACACTTACAGTCAAGTTGTTTTAGCATCAAATAACTATTTAAGTTTCAATACAGCTAATGCCGGAGGTTACTCTGATTGGACAATAGGAGCAGCAATTCCTACTCAAACAGAGCCTGAAACACAAAATGGAATCCTATGTCCTTGGCAAGACATCTATCCAGGTGTCAATGGTAATGGTACTATAGCATATGCAACTATTGGAGAAGCGCCAAATAGAATTTTCATAGTCTCTTTTTGCGGAATTCCAATGTTTTCATGTACAGATATTTGTTACACTAGTCAAATTAAATTATTTGAAACAACTAATGTCATTGAAACACATATCGCTGAAAAAGTATTATGCACAACTTGGAATTCAGGAGCTGCGATACATGGCTTACATAATATCGATGGTACAATAGCACATGTAGTTACAGGTGCAGATGGTATAGAAAGAAACTATCCAAATGCATGGACTTGTGAAGATGATGGATGGAGGTTTACACCTAACGGAGATGATGATTATATATTAGAAGAAATTGAATTTTATCCAGCAGTTTCCGGAACAGACATTACATGGCAAGATGAGTTTGGGAATATAATTGGTACAGGACCTGAAATTATAGTTTATCCAGGTGGTGATGTAGAATACACAGTTGGTGCATCATTATGTTGTGATGCAGGTGATTGGTGTGGTTTTGAAGGTGGTGTAGGCGGTACAGATGTTAATATCGTATTTGAAGAACTTACTCTTACTGCATCCCCAACCGATATAACATGTTACAATGAAAACAATGGTTCAATTGAAGTATTTGCACCTAATGAAGGAGATTGGACATATAGCTTATATGAAAATGATAACTTAATCAATTCTCAAGAATCAAATAGTGATACTTACCTTTTTGAAAATCTAGAACCAGGTTTATATGCTGTTACAATAGAAACCCCGGACTGTGTAAGTGATGAATTAGCATTAGAAATAACCCAACCTAATCAAATTGAAAGTGTAACCATTATCAATGATGTCTTATGTAATGGTGCTAATAGTGGTGAAATTGAAATCATAATTACTGGTGGAACAGCTCCTTATAATACAATCTTAGGTAATAGTGAAAATATTATCACTTCTCTCATTGGTGAAACAATAACATTTCCAGAATTATCGGCGGGTGATTATTATTTTTCAACTATTGATGACAATGGTTGTTTAATTCCGGGCGATGAAGTGTTTTTTACAATTACTGAACCCGAAATATTAACGATAGCTACTGATGTAACCGGCACATCTTGTTATGAGGGAAGTGATGGACAAGCTGAGTATACAATTGAGGGAGGAAATCCACCTTACGACATAGAAGATGAATTTAATTTAACATCAGGTGAATATACCACAACAGTAACAGACGCAAATGGATGTGAAGCCATTACAGATTTTACAATTAATCAACCAGACCCATTATCAATAGAATCTGAGGTGGGAAATGCTGCATGTGAAGATGCACAAAATGGATTCATTCAAATTAATATTTCAGGAGGAACAGCTCCTTATAATTACGAATGGTCTACTGAGAATGGATTTGATTCTAATGATGCAAATATTAATAATCTGTATTTAGGAGTTTATAATTTATTAATTACCGATAACAATAATTGCTCATATGAAACTGAAATTAATGTATCAACAGATGAAGCAATGGTCATTGATCCAATATGGACAGAGTGTATTAATGGGAATGATGGACAAATTAGTGCTAATATTATAGGAGGGAATCCACCTTATTCATACCAAATATCAGAGATTAATACAGGATTAAGTACTTCAAATAATAGCGGGACTTTTAATAATTTAGGAGAAGGTGAATACTTAATTGAAACAATTGACAACTTTGGGTGTATAGAAGCTGTTATTATTAACTTAAACTCAGCACCAATTGCAGATTTTGACATTGATGAATATCAATTTTATCTATCTAATACACCAACCGAATTTACAAATCTAACTAATGACACAAACGTTATAGATTGGTTGTGGGATTTTGGAGATAATAATACATCCACTTTAGAACAACCAACACATTTATATACAAGTCCTGGCATATATATCGTTCAATTGGAAGTTGTCGATGAATTTGGCTGTACAGATATAGTGAATAAAGAAATTACCATTCTGCAAGATCATTATGCATATACACCAGATGTATTTACTCCAAATAATGATGGAGTGAATGATGTATTTCGTCCTTCCTTACTTTACATTAACAAAAGTACATACGTTCTTACAATTGTTGATAGATGGGGTGGTGAAGTATTTAAAACAACTGATTACAATGAAGGTTGGGATGGTACATTAAAAAATGGCACATTATTAGACCCAGATGTCTATAGTTATCGAATATTATATCAAACTAATCTAGGAGAAACAAAAGAACAAAAAGGCAGTATCCTTATGGCAAGATAATCATCTTACACGTCAATATTTGCGTATTTTGCATTTGCTTCTATAAAGGCTCTTCTTGGCGGTACATCATCACCCATTAACATAGAAAATACTCTATCCGCCTCTGCCGCACTTTGAATAGTAACCTGTCTTAACGTTCTAAATTCAGGATTCATAGTTGTATCCCATAATTGAGAAGCATTCATCTCCCCCAAACCTTTGTAGCGTTGTATATTAACCTTGACATCTTTACCAGCTTTTAATTCTTCAACCATATCATCTCTCTCTTGATCATTCCAACAATATCTTTGTGTAGATCCTTTTTTTACTAAATATAGTGGTGGAGTAGCAATATAAACATACCCATGCTCAACCAATTCTTTCATATAACGAAAGAAAAAAGTTAAAATTAATGTGGCAATATGGCTTCCATCAACATCCGCATCACACATCACGACTATTTTATGATACCTTAATTTTTCTAAATTTAATGCACGCTCATCATCTTCAGTACCAACAGAAACACCTAGTGCAGTAAACATGTTTTTTATTTCTTCATTTTCAAACACCTTATAAGGCATAGCTTTTTCAACATTTAAGATTTTTCCCCTTAAAGGCAAAATAGCCTGAAAACCTCTATCTCTTCCTTGTTTCGCCGTACCTCCCGCAGAATCACCCTCCACTAAAAATATTTCGCACATAGCTGGATCTGTCTCGGAACAGTCTGACAATTTTCCAGGAAGGCCTGTAGATGACATCACAGTTTTTCTTTGCACCATCTCTCTAGCCTTAGTAGCAGCATTTCTTGCTGTTGCAGCTAAGATTACTTTCTGAACAATTTTTTTTGCTTGCTCAGGGTTTTCCTCTAAATAAAAGCTGAGCATATCACTTACAGATTGTGAAACTGCTGTAGTAACTTCTTTATTTCCTAATTTAGTTTTAGTTTGACCTTCAAACTGTGGCTCCATGACTTTCACTGAAATAATAGCCGTCAAACCCTCTCTGAAATCATCACCAGAAATCTCTAATTTTACTTTTTTAAGTAATCCTGAATCATCAGCATATTTTTTAAGCGTACGTGTAAGGCCTCTTTTAAAGCCTGAAAGATGTGTTCCTCCTTCATGGGTGTTAATGTTATTTACATAAGAGAAGACATTCTCCGTATAAGACGTGTTATACACCATTGCTACCTCTACCGGTATCCCCTCTTTCTCACCATCTATATAAATTACATCATCCAATATTGGATCTCTTGTTGAATCTAGAAATTCAACAAATTCCTTTAATCCTCTTTCCGAATAAAATGATTCCTTCACAAATTCACCATCATCATCTTTCCTCCTTTTATCTGTAATCGACANATTTATACCCTTGTTCAAGAAAGCCAACTCTCTTAAACGAGCCACTANNATATCATAATGATAAACTGTTTGCTCAAAAATTGAAGAATCTGGCTGAAAAGTGACAAAAGTTCCTGTTTTATCAGTTGTTCCTATTTCACGAACATCATATTGCGGTGCTCCAATTTTATATTCTTGTTCAAACACCTTGCCTTCTCGGTGAACCTCAACTCTTAAGTGAGAAGAAAGAGCATTTACACAAGAAACCCCCACTCCATGCAAACCTCCAGAAACTTTATATGAACCCTTATCAAACTTACCTCCCGCGTGTAAAACCGTCATAACAACCTCTAAAGCTGAACGTCCTTCTTTTTCATGCATTCCAGTAGGAATACCCCTTCCATTATCAGATACTGTAATTGAATTGTTTTCATTAATAAAGCAATCTATATGCGAACAGTGTCCNGCTAAAGCTTCATCAATTGAATTATCTATGACCTCATAGACCAAGTGATGCAATCCTTTTATACCAATATCACCTATGTACATAGCAGGTCTTTTTCTAACAGCTTCTAAACCTTCTAGAACCTGTATGCTTCCAGCAGAATACTGCCCTTTATTTTGATTATTTTTATCCATAATTTATGTCTATATCTTACTATACTAAATATAGTAAATATCTATCATTTTTTATCAAAAATGATAGAAGAAAAATACATTTATTTTTTATTAAAATTTATAAAGAAAACCTAAAGATATTTTGAACCCATCATCATTATAATACTCATCAAAAAAATATTGATTTTGACTAAAAATATTTTTAAAGTTTATAGAAAAAACCATTGAATTTAAATTATAGTTTAATGAACAATCNGTATTTAAATATGATGATAATGTAGTGTAAGTAACTGAAGTGTCGGAACTATATACTTCTTCAATCCTAATTGCATCCTGAGAACCTCTCAAATACGAACTGATAATCAAATTTGCACTTTTCAATATGTGCAAAGTCAATATACTATTCATTTCATATTGAGGAACAAAGTGCTTATTATTATGTTGACGAGACTTAATAGAACCCAAATTACCTTCTAATAAAAAATTAAACTTATCTCTATTAAAACTTATAGCAGAAGACAATAAAAAGCCTTGTTGAATCCTATCGCGATATATTCCTAATGGATTCATTGCTAGAACGGAAATTCTATCTAAATCTATAGTGCCTGCTCTTTCCGAAAAGANAAATGGAATTAATGAACCACGTTCTATGATATAATCTAAATCTACTGCAAAAGATATGTCATTACTTAGTCTTTGATTATATTTTAAAGTTGATTTAAATTCTTTAGAAAGGATATTTCTATAATAAGGGTCAAGGTAAGGTAATTTGTCAAATAATAGATTNNAAGAATGGTAACTTAACTGTTTATGTAGATGAAATGTAATTTGCTGATCATCACTTATTCTTTTCAAGAAGAAAATATTTGGAAAAAATAATGGTGAACCGCCATACTTAATTTCTTCTCCAGGAAAATATTGAAAGTCAATACCTATTTTATAATCTAACACATTTACTCCACTTAAAGAAAAATTTGATTTTAATAAAATATCTGAAAAATCATTCATAGATTGAATAGACGCCACTCTATTATAAACTGCATCAAACTCTGAATTATTAAAAGAATTATTGAAGCTGGTATTAATCCAATCTAGATCAAGTTGAACCGCATATGTTCTAAGAGCTTTTTCTGTCTCTAAGGACAGTGAAGAAGTAATTAAGAGTTCATTTCTTTTATAATTATTAAATAAATAGTCTATACTAAAACCAAGATACTTTAACATATTCTCATTTGAAGGCTGATTCAAATCTATATTAAAAGACATAGTCGACACGTCATATAATTGAACAGAATCTATGGACAGCATTGTAGTCTTTGCCCAATAAAAACCAGTATTATTATTTATACTGAAAGTTGTATTGAGTAATTTGTTATTAAGAAATCGATTAGTATATAAGTTTAAACCTAAAGCACTATATCCATCATAATCTTTGTTAATTAAATATTCTTCGGTATCATACTCAAAATATACGCCTGAATTGTGAAGAGTTGAGATACCATTTGTATAATGTATTTTAGTATTTAAAAAAGCTTTGCTTCCAGAATCAAAAGAGAAGTACTTTTTAAAATCAGACTTTAACTTCTCAAAACGAAATTTATCTGGCAACACAATTGCAACATCTTCTTTCACCACTAAATTCTGATCTAAAATAGATTGATTAGTCATAATAGTATTTTTCAATGTATCATTGAATACCGGTTGTTTACTAATCTTAGTACTGCTACTAATCTGTGGAGCATATTCTTTAAACACATCTATGATTTCTGTTCTAAGTTTTTCATCTTGAGAAAAAGCATTCAAGCATATGACAGATAATATGTAAAAGATAGTTCGAATCATTGCTTATTATTTATAGAATCTATTTCATTGGGAAAATGAGTGATTAAAATATTTCTTAAATCTAACAAGATCTCTTCATTTTCGCATTGTTTCTCCAGCTCAATTAAAACATGATGTGCTTGAAACATATCTTCTTGCATGATATAGTTTTTTGCAAGTAGTAAAAGTGCCTTGTGAACCCAAATTTGGTAAGTAGGCATTTCATTAATCAATTGAAATATAATTTTTTGAGAATTATCATATTGTTTATCATTATATAATAACAAAGACATATAATAATATGATTCTGCCTTTAGCTCTCCTTCCGTATGATTAGTCAGCCATGTAAATTCAACTAATGATTCTGCTATCTTATTTAACTTATATAAAGAATATGCCTTTAAATAATGAATTCTGATTTCCTCNCTACCTGAAAAAAGACCCTCTTCTACCAAAGATGATATGTCATTCACAACATCACTATACTGGTATAAATTGAATTTTGATTCTAAAATTCCTAAAATTGCTTCTTTTTTATTTTCAATGCTAGAAGCTATATTTAATAATTTTGAAAAATAACTTTCAGCAGAAATATATTTTTTCAACTCATAACTCATTCTACCCAAACTTAACAAACCTTCAGTAGTATATTTATTTTCTGCATTATCGACAATTTGACTTAACACTTCAATAGCACTCTCTAAGTCACCTATCTTCTCATAACTTTTATGTAAAAAATACTTNGCTTCTAACAAGAAAAATCCATTAGGATAATATGACAAATATACTTTAAAAGCATTAATAGAACTCTCATAATTTTCCTTCATATACTGTAATTCAGCCGAAGAATACATAGAAGAATCTAGTTCTGCCTTTGTGTAATCATGCTCTATATTTTGAATCAATTCTAAAAACTTATCAGCTTCACCCATTTCATTGTAAATATTTTTTATAATTCCTAATGCTTCTTTAGAAGTAGCACTTTCTCTAGATTCAGATAATAAATTCTCCAAAATCGAAATAGCTTGAGCATCTTTTTCTTGCATGTAATACACCAAGCCTAATTTTAATTGCGAAGATGCATAAAACAAACTATTTTTAAAGTTGTTAATAATATTATTAAATGTATTAATCGCTAAATCAAAATTTCTGGAAAGTATATAAACATTCCCCAAATCAAAAAGAGCATCATCTAAATAATTTGAACTTTTAAAGTTGTTTATTAAGTACTTAAATGACTCTATAGCATCACTATATTGACCTAACAAGACATATGAGGTGCTTTTTTTATAAGCAGCATAATCATCTTCAAAACCAGAAACACTCATTGCTTGANCATAAAANTTTGNAGATAAATCATAATTAGTTAAAGCAAAATAACTATCTCCCATTCTTAAATAAATATCATATAGAATGATACTTGAATTATTAATGGGGATAGATTTATTAAATAATTTAACAGCATTTACATAATCTTTTTTCTTTAAATAGCAATATGCCTGAGAATATAAAATCTGTCTATACAATGAATCACTGGCTCCTTCTATTTGACTATACGCATGTAAAGCATTATCAAACATATTTACATTGTAATATGATTCACCTTTCCAATAATAAGCGTCATATAATAAATTATTTTTATCACCAACACTTATCGATTTATTAAAATATGTAATCGCTTCATTATAAAGTCCATCATTATATACTTGAACACCCCTATGAAAACAAATCTTTTGATACTGATATTTAATACTATTACTTAATAAATTACTTTGCTCTAANACACTGATTGCATTATCATAATCATAAGTATTTAAATGTATGTTNGCTAAACAACTATAGATTTCATCGATATGTTTTGATTTGGGGTATTTATCTATAAATTTTGACAAATATTCTTTTGGGCTATATAATGGGCTATTTTGCTCATAACACAATATCACAAATTGATAGAATGCATCATGCTGAATTAATGAATCTGTTTCCAACAACGAAGCAGATCTAAATGCATGCATAGCTTCTGTTCTATTTTCTATATATCGATAACTATCACCTAAATAATAAAAAGCATATTGTGCTAAACTATCATTTTTAGTGATGACAATTTTATTTAAATGGTTGATAGAAAAACCATATAACCCTTTCCTATAATAAGCTATACCTATTTGATATAATTGCTCCCTATTTAGACTCTTATTTAGCTCTTTATATTCTTCAAAATAAGCAATTGACTCNTCATATTGGCTTAAATGATAATGGCTCTTTGCTTGCAACAACACTAATTCTTTATAATTATTAAAGTTATTAGATTTTAATAGCGGCTTTAAATAATTAACCAGAGTATCATACTGATCAAGATTAAAAAGAATATGAGCTATAAAATAAGGAACTTTAGTCGCATATTTTGTTGAATTAACTAATTCTTTAAATCCACTTAATGCTAACTCAAAACTATTCTCCAAAAATAAAATATGTGAATTATAAAAAATAGCATCTTCTCTATATAAATTGTCAAAACCTGTATTGAGCTCATAAAAACTACTCTTAGCTAAATCAAAATTTTCCTCTTTATAAGCACTATATCCTAAATAAAAAAATGCTCGATTTTTTTTTAAATCTGAAAATTGATAAAGATTTGTTTGACTTAATAAAGCCACGACTGATTTATGTTGTTTTTTTTCAAATAAATATTCGCTCATAAAGAAAACAGCATCTTCTCTCTTATTACTAAATGGAAAATGTGAAATAAAAGAATCAAATAAATAATCAGTATCATAATGATACAAATGCAAAGCAGATAAGAATAAATAATAATGAGCATATTCTATGGTTATTGAATTAAATTGATGCTGATTATGAACGATGTCACTAAAGTAATTTCTNGCACAAACATAATCTTTATCTAAAAAACACATCAAACCTTTATCATAATCTTGAGAAAATGAAAATGAAAAAATTATCAAAAAAACGAAGAATAATTTACGCATAGTGATTATCAAACATAGTTCTATTATTTAATTAAAAATGTATAGAGCTAAAATTAATTTTAACAAATTAATTAACATCTATTTTTAGGTTATTTTATTTATTTAAATTTGCTTGTAAATAGATAACTTAATATATAATAAATTGGATACTAATCACCCTATTATTTCATTAAAAAAAGCTCAGATATATCAGAGAAATCACTTAATATTAAAAGATGTGTCTTTTGAAATTAAAAACGGAGAATTTGTTTATTTAATTGGGAAAACTGGTAGCGGTAAAAGCAGCCTGTTAAAAACACTTTATGGTGACTTAAGGCTCACCGAAGGTGAAGGTACTATGGTTGGGTATAATCTACGTAAGATGAAAGAAAAGGAAATACCTTTTTTAAGACGAAAAATTGGAATTATATTTCAAGATTTTCAACTATTAGAAGATCGAACTATAGAAGATAATTTATTATTTGTTATGCAAGCAACAGATTGGAAAGATAAGCAAAAAATCAAAAAAAGATTGCATGAAGTTTTAGAACTAGTAAATATGACCACTAAATCTTATAAAATGCCACATCAATTATCTGGAGGAGAACAACAGAGGATTTCTATTGCAAGAGCTTTTATAAATAACCCTGACTTAATACTTGCTGACGAACCAACAGGGAATTTAGACCCTGAAACTTCAGAAGAAATTATTCAATTGCTTCAAGATATTTCATCTAAAAAAACAGTACTAATGGCTTCACATGATAAATATTTAATGGACCGATTTCCGAAAAGAACAATTATTTGTGAAAAAAATAATGTTCGTGAAAAATAATATTAATCTTTCTATTTTAATACCGTGTTATAATTGGAGCGTTTATAAGCTTATAAATAGATTACATGCATTATGCCTCAAAGAATCAAGATTAAAAAAATTTGAAATTATTTGCTTTGAAGATGCATCGACACATTGTTTTTCTAATCCAGAAATATCAAAATTACGGCATGTCTTTTATGAAAAACTTGAACATAATCTAGGTCGATCAAAAATCAGGAATTTGCTAGCAACAAAAGCACAGCATGAATGGTTATTGTTTATTGATGCAGATTCTGAAATAAAAAANGAGTGTTTCATCGCCCAATACATCAACATAATTGAAAAAAAATATCAACCAAAAACGCTATACTATGGGTCAACGATATATGCAAACAAAAAACCTGAAAAATCAAAAATATTACATTGGAAATATGGTAGAACAATAGAATCTAAAAGAAAGAAAGATANCTTTTCATCCCATCACTTCATAATTGAAAAAAAAGTGTTTTCAAAAGAATATAATATAAAATTTAATGAGAACATTACATCATATGGATATGAAGATGTATTTTTTGTAACTGACAATCAGTTAAATGCGATATATATCAATAATCCACTATATCATATAGGGCTAAAAGACAACACTAAATTTATAGCAGATACAGAAAGTGCATTGATAAATTTATTTAAATATACAAACTCAAATAGCATTAAAAATAAAATCAAAATAATTAAAATAACCAGTGTATTATATAAAATTTATTTACATCAACCATTAATTTTAATATTTCGAATATTTAAGTCAATGATTTTAAGAAATTTACATTCTAAAAATCCATCAATATTATTATTTCAAATTTATAAATTGGGTTATTTTCTGGAAAAAAATAACTAATAAAAAAGAGATAAAAGCTTTGTCTCCTGATTTTCCCAACAAAGATCCTTTTTAGCTGCTATTAAATATGGATACCATTTGGATTTTTCATAAGAAAGCATTTGATTAATCTGGTTTGCAACACTTTTAATATCCCTAGATTGTAAAATTTCACCGACAGGGTGAGAATGAATAACCTTTTTAAATTCCGGTAAATCACTCACCAAAATAGGTATTTCAGCATGTATATAATCAAAAATTTTATTTGGGAGAGAATACCTATATGCTAAACATGTATCTTCTTCAAAAGAAAGACCTAAATTAGCTTTTTTGGTAATTTGGAATAAATCAGAAAAAGGTAATTTTCCAAAAAAAACAATTTTATCAATTAATTTATTTTTTTGAGTATAATGAATCATATCTTCTAATAAATATCCGCCACCTACAATATATAATTTAGCATCAATATATTTCATAGCATCAATCATTAACTTAATCCCCCTATCTTTATTAATAGCTCCTTGGTATATAATAATTTTATGCTTTTGGCTAATTAAAGGGTCCTGTGATAATCGAAAGTTTGGAAAATTAGAAATAACAGACATATTAACACCGTATTTATCATAATAATAAGATGCTATACTTTCACTTACTGTATATGAATACTTTATTCTTTTTAAAAGTTGTTTTTCTATATATATCCACACAGATTTCACAAAAGGACGATTAAGTAATTCAGGTAATTCAGAGAACAATTCATGACTATCATATATTAATCTTACATTTTTTAATTTCGATGCTAAAAAATTAGCGCATAAAGTGTCTAAATCATTAGATAAATAAATAGAGGAATGGTTTGTGATTAAAAAAAGAAATAGTCTGACATTAAATTCAAAATAGAAAAAGAAACCTTTTTTAAATATCATATTAAAACGATGAAAAGCATATGGCCTGTCACTAAGACCAATAGATGGTTTTGAGTGTACTCCTAATAGTAAAACCGAAAAACCAGCACCAATAAGAGAACGCGCTACCTTATCAACACGCTGGTCCGTAGTTAAATCATTAGTAACTGAAATAATAACTTTTTTCAATTTTATTTGATTAAATTAATATGAGCCTAATAAAACAAAAGAAATTATATTAGCACTATGAATATAATAAATTCTAAATCATTACTTCAGTATAATACCTTTAAAGTAGATGTTGTTGCTGAATTATTTACCACTATTAAAAGTGAAAATGATCTTATAGAATTACTACAAAACAAAAGAGTTGTCAAAAAAAATAAGTTTATTTTGGGAGGAGGAAGCAATATTTTACTTACCAAAAATATTGAAGGATTAGTCATTCATAATCAAATCAAAGGCATTCATGTATTAAAGGAAGATGAGAAAAGTGTAGAGGTTGCAATTGGGGCTGGTGAAATATGGGATAATCTTGTTTCTTGGAGTACAAAAAATAAATACTATGGCATTGAAAACCTATCTTTAATTCCTGGCTCTGTAGGAGCAGCTCCGATTCAAAATATTGGAGCATATGGATGTGAGTTAAAAGACACCTTTTTAAAATTAGANGCAATAAATTTAGACACACTAGAAAAAGTAGTGTTTAATAAATTCGATTGCAAATTTGGGNATAGAGATTCTATTTTTAAAAATAAGTTAAAAAACAAATTCATAATCACCAAAGTGTATTTACAACTCGGAAAGAAAAAAAAACTCAACTTAAATTATGAAAGACTGCAAGAAAAAATAGATCCTAACCACATGAATAGTGAAGATGTTCGAAATATTATTATTGATATTAGAAAAGAAAAATTGCCAGATCCCAAAAACCTTGGTAATGCCGGTAGTTTTTTTAAAAACCCGATTATAAATCAAAATGATTTAAGTAGATTAAGAAAAGAATACCCGAAAATACCATATTTTATAGCTGAACAGATTAAATTGCCAGCAGCATGGTTAATTGAACAATTAAACTGGAAAGGATATAAAGCACAAACTTGTGGTGTTTACGATCAACACTCATTAATTATCATTAACCATAATAATGCAACAGGAGAAGAAATTATGAATCTGGCAAAGAAAATNAAAAATAATGTATATCAAAAATTTAATATTCTTTTAGAAGAAGAAGTTTTAATTATATGAAGACAATTATTATCTCAATCATATTAGTTAGTTTATGCTTTTTAGGAATCTGTGTTAAGATAATACTTAAAAAAAATGGTGAGTTTTCCGGGACATGTGCAAGTAACAATCCATTACTGAATCAAGCAGGAGAAAAATGCAGCTATTGTGGAGCAGATCCTGGCGATCAATGTAAAAAAGAAGAAAAATCTGAAGAAAAATAAGATAATGTATCTTGATTCTCTACATAAATAAGACATCCTGATATATCTTTTTTATTTAAAAACTCTTTAGCATTGAAAAAGCCTAAGGACATACACGCAGTAGCATATGCGTCTGCACTCATACAATCGGAGTGCAAAATAGTTGCACTAATAAGTTTATTCTGTGTCGGCGATAATGTTTTTGGGTTAATTGTATGGTTGATTCTAATTGAATCTAAATAATAATAATTACGATATGATCCAGAAGTAGCTAACGAAATATCATTTAAATTAAGCACAAACGAAAAGTCTGATCTTTTATCGGTTGGCTTATCGATTCCTATTCTCCATCCCTTTCCTAGATTGTCTCCAACACAACGAACCTCACCACCCAACTCAATCATAAAATCATTAATTTCATTTTGATTGTAAAAGTAATCAGAAAGATAATCTACACTAAAACCTTGAGCAATCCCATTTAAATCAATTAACACAGAATCTGATTTCACTATTTTATTATTCTTTATAGATATTTGATCACAACCTAAAACATATAAAGATGAATCTAATTTTGTAGAGACTTTTGATTTTAATTTATTCGGTCCAAAGCCCCAATATTCCACAAGTGGAGCGACTGTAACATCAAACATACCGTTTGTTTCATAACAAATTTCAATAGCTTTGTTAATCACCTTTTCAATAAGCGAATCTAACAAAACATCATGCCCATTATTCAATAGGCTAATTATAGATTGTTCAACATAGGTTGACATAGACATGTCTATGATATTCAATAAACTATCTACATCTTTTTTGTCTATCTGTTGAGTGTGATGATATTTAATATTATAGCTTGTACCTTGAGCGTATCCGTTGATTTTGTAAGTATGTTTATTTTGAACACATGATAAGAATAACAAACCCACTGTGAAGAAAAAAAGTCTATTCACCAAAGTCATCAAAATCAACATTTTCTTCTGGTATCCCCCAATCGTCACACATTTTCAAAATAGCTTGATTCATCAATGGAGGGCCACAAAAATACACCTCTATATCTTCAGGTGATTCATGTAATTTAAAATGATGTTCAATAACCGTTTCATGAATAAATCCAACAAAACCATCACCTTCATCATCCAGGTTTTTTTTCTCTTTCCAATTATCTTCTGGCAAAGGTTCTGACAAAGCAACGTGAAATTTAAAGTTTGGAAATTCTCTTTCAATAGCTCTAAAATCATCTAGATAAAACAATTCTCTTTTTGAACGTCCACCATAAAAAAAAGTAACTTTTCGTTGTGTTTTTAAAGTATGAAAAAGATGAAACAAGTGTGACCTCATAGGCGCCATTCCAGCGCCACCACCTACATAAACCATTTCGTTGTCGGTGTCTTTAATAAAGAACTCCCCATATGGACCTGAAACAGTTACCTTATCACCAGCTTTCAATGAGTACACATACGAAGAACAAACACCCGGATTAACATTCATCCAAGTGTTGCTAGATCTATCCCATGGAGGAGTAGCAATTCGAATATTTAACATAACAATATTTCCTTCTGCAGGGTGATTTGCCATAGAATAAGCTCTAAATAATGGTTCATCATTTTTCATGTTTAAATCCCATAAGCCAAATTTATCCCATTCTCCTTTAAATTTATCCGGACCGGCTGGATCATTAGGATTCGGGCATATTTCCATATCTTTATATGCTACTTCTGTTTCTGGAACATCAATCTGTATATATCCTCCTGCTTTAAAATCAAGATTTTCACCCTCAGGAAGCTTAACAACAAATTCTTTTATAAATGAGGCCACACTATAATTAGAAACTACTTCACATTCCCATTTTTTGATACCAAATATTTCATCTGGAATATTAATATCCATATCGTTCTTAATTTTAACCTGACATCCTAATCTCCAATTATCTTGAATTTCTTTTCTTGTGAAATACGGTTTTTCTGTTGGCAATATCTCACCTCCACCAGAGTTTACTTGACATTTACACATAGCACAAGTTCCTCCACCACCACACGCAGATGGAAGAAAAATTTTATTATCCCCAAGTGTTCCTAAAATAGTTCCTCCAGGATTAATTTTAATATTTTCTTTACCATTAATGGTTAAAGTAACCTCGCCAGAAGGTAAAAGTTTGGATTTAGCAAAAAGTAGAACACTTACCAAAGATAAAATGACAAATAAAAAAAAGACAACTGCTGCTACTATAGTATATATCATAATTAAATTTTTATTCCCATAAAGCACATAAATGCTATGCCCATTAAACCAGTAATAATATATGTAATCCCTAAACCTCTGAGAGGAGCTGGGACATTAGAATATCTTATTTTTTCTCTTATGGCTGCTATTGCTACAATTGCTAAATACCATCCAACACCAGAACCCAACGCAAAAGAAGTTGCCTCTATAATAGTGGAATATTGTCGTTCTTGCATAAAAAGAGCACCACCTAAAATTGAACAATTCACTGCAATTAATGGTAAAAATATCCCCAGTGAACTATATAGTCCAGGCGAAAACCTTTCTATAATCATTTCTACAAGCTGAACCATAGCAGAAACAACAGCAATAAACATGATTAAACTTAATACATTTAAATCTACATCAATAAAATTTTCACCTAACCATTGCAATGCACCCGCTTTCAAAACTTGATTTTCTAAAATATAATTTACTGGAACCGTAATACCTAAAACAAAAATTACAGCCAATCCTAAACCATTAGCAGTAGTAACTGTTTTTGAAACAGCTAGATANGAGCACATTCCTAGAAAATACGCGAAAATCATATTTTCAATAAAAATGCCTTTAATAAAAATATTAATTAAATCCATATTAATTTTCTTCTATTAATTCTTTATTTCTTGATCTTTGAACCCAAATGATTAGACCAACGACGATTAATGCCATTGGAGGTAAAATCATTAAGTTATTATTCATATACCCGAGATCATACAAATAATTAAAACCTGGAATTTCATATCCCATTAATTTTCCAGAACCAAAAAGCTCTCGTACAAATGCAACTGCAACTAAAATCCAACCATAACCAAGAGCATTACCAAGAGCATCTAGAAAAGAATCCCAAACTTTATTTCCCATAGCAAATGCCTCTAATCGGCCCATAATGATACAATTGGTAATAATTAGTCCAATAAAGACGGATAGTTTTTCTGAAGCATCTGGTAAAAATGCTTTTAATATTTGATCAACTAAAGCTACTAATGCAGCTACAACGATTAATTGAACAATAATTCTAATACGATTAGGTATCTTATTTCTAAGAATGGAAATAATCATACTNGCAGAAATCATTACAAAAATAACAGCCATTGTCATAACCAATGCATTCTCTAACTGAGTCGTAATGGCCAGTGCTGAACAAATACCTAAGACTTGAATAGTAATAGGATTCTGATCGCCCATAGGATCAGAAATTAATTTTCTATGTTGTTTTGAGAAAAAAGAATTCTTCATTTCAACTCTATATTATTATTTATACTCAATGTATCTATATTATCATCTGAGATAATTATCGATGAAAAATATGTGTTATAAATTTTTAAAGTATTATATAACATATCTGTGACACCATCACTTGTTATTGTTCCACCTGTAATACCATCTACTTGATATAAATTTCCTTCTTCTGCACCTCCTTTCTTGACTTCAATAGAAACAAATTCTCCATCATTATTAATTATTTGCTTACCCTTAAAAGGGTCTTCAAAGATATCCGTGTTAATTTCAGCACCTAATCCAGGAGTTTCTGCTTTATGATTAAATGCTGCACCATAAATTGTCTTATAGTCACTCTCTAGTGAAACAAAGCCCCATATTGGGCCCCATAAACCTGAGCCCACCATTGGGATAATAGAGTAGTCATTATTATCTTTTCTAGCTTTAAACATTGGATATTTTTTATCCTCAGGATTTAAAGTCTTATCTCTATACTGAAATAACACATCTATATTAAAAGCAGATCCTTCTATAACATCACCCGTATTATTGATAATAATAGCATCATAAATATATTGATCATATTTCTCTTTAGCATTCACCCTTGTCGCATCTATACCAATTGCACTCAATATATCTATCATTTTTTTATCAGCTTTATTTTGCTTTTTTCTGGGCTGTAAAACCTCTGAAGTAACTGCTAATAAAACACCTACAACTAAGACCATAATTATAGCAAAAGTAAATGTATATATATTGCTTTCTTTATTCATTGTTAGTTAATCTTTTTAATCTTCGATTAATGTTAGCTTGCACCACATAATGATCTATCAGTGGCGCCATGATGTTCATGAAGAGAATCGCCACCATCACACCCTCTGGGTATGCAGGATTAAATACACGTATTAATATAGACAAAACACCACATAAAAAGCCATAGATAATCTTGCCTTGATTAGTCTGTGTAGCAGAAACAGGATCCGTAGCCATAAATACCATACCAAAGAAAAAACCACCAATACATAATTGATGAATCGCTGGTAATGACATAAATAAATTCGCATCCCATAAGTTAAATATATAAGCCATAAGTAAACCGCCTAAAAACATTGAACCCATAATGAGTCTAGAACCAATTCCAGTAAACAATAAAATAAAGGCACCTAGCAAAATAGCAACAACTGAAGTTTCACCTACTGAACCAGGAATAATTCCGATAAAAGAATTATATAAACTATAAACCCCATCTGAAGNNAACAAACTATTAAAGACGGATTGACCAGCATTNATNTCTAATTTAGAAAATGATGCTAATTCNCCTAAGGCTGTTTCACCAGAAACACCATCTATATTACCAGCTTGCGAAACCCAAACTTTATCTCCAGACATTTTTGTTGGATAAGCAAAAAATATAAANGCTCTAGCAGTCAGTGCGGGGTTTAAAATATTCATACCTGTACCTCCAAAAACTTCTTTACCAATTACAACAGCAAAAATCACTGACAATGCTAACATCCAAAGAGGCACATCAATAGGCATAATTAAAGGTATCAGCATACCTGTCACTAAATAACCTTCATTTACTTGATGTTTACGACTTACCGCAAAAGCAAACTCTACACTTAACCCAACCACATATGAAACGATGATTAATGGTAAGACCTTCCAAAATCCAAAAAGGAAATGATCTAACAGAGAGTAAATTTCCTTATAGCCTTCCATGCCGAATGTTAATTGAGAATGATACTGATACCCCGTATTCCACATACCAAACAATAAACAAGGCAACAGTGAAATAATTACAATCACCATCGTTCTTTTTAAATCTATAGTATCTTTAATATGTGTTCCCTCTGACGAAGTGTGATTTGGAACAAATAAAAAAGTTTCAAATGCATCATATGCTGGATACAAACTATGTAACTTTCCTCCTTCATCAAAATGAGGTTTAATTTTATTTAGTATATCTTTCATTAATTGCATTAGCTACACTCTTTTTTAATTATATCTAGTCCCCTTCTGACTATAGTTTGAACTGGTATTTTGGAAGTACATGCAAATTCACATAATGCAAAATCTTCAGGATCCACTTCATAAATACCTAAATTCTCCATTAACTCAATATCCTCAATAAGTATCGATTTAATTAATTGAACCGGAAAAATATCAATTGGCATATATGACTCATATTGACCAGTCATCACAAAAGCTCTTTCTTCCCCATGTGTATTCGAATCTAAATCATATTCTTTTTTAGAATTTAACCAAGAAAAAAATGTTCTAGATAAACTATACTTGTGAAATCCAGGTAAAAGCCATCCTAAAAATTCACTATAATTTCCTTCTGGGATAACAGAAATTTGAAAATCATAAAAACTTAGATAACCACCTTTCTCTACCCTAGTTCCTGTTAAAACATTTCCACTAATAAATCGTTTTTCACCTTCATGCAAATTTTCTTGGACAATACCACCAATTGACATCCCTTGAATAACTCTGTAATATCTCGGCTTTTTGACCTTTCCTCCAGTTAAAGCAATGATTTTCGAGGCATCATATTTACCGTCACGAAAAAATCTTGCAATTGTTAAAATATCTTGTGGAGATATATACCATACAATATCACCTTTATTAATCGGGTCAATATGATGAATCTGGACACCAACATTACCAGATGGATGTGGACCATATATGTTGTTTATCTGAACACCTTTAGCATTACTAAAAACATGGGCAGAATTAGAGTTGCCATCTAAATTTAAATGAGTTGTTCCATCAGACAGTTGAGATACAATATCTAAACCTAATTGAAACAAATCTTTATCACCATGAAAAATGAAGTCATTATCCGGTGCCAGAGGAGAAGAATCAAAAGCAGAGATGAAAATTGATTTTGGATTATCAGCAGGGTTAGCAATTGTTCCAAAAGGTCTTTGTCTCACCAAAGGCCAAAGACCTGACACAAGAAGATCCTGTATGATCACATCTCTATTTAATGATGGTAAATCCCTTTTTTCAAAATTCCGGTAATTAATTTCGGAATCCGCTTCAACAATCACTTCCATGATTTTTCGCTTATCTCCACGAAGAATATTTGACACAGTGCCACTTACAGGAGCAGTAAATCTTATAGCATCATTATTTTTATCAAAGAAAAGATCATCACCTGCATTTACCACGTCTCCTATTTTAACAACCATTTTCGGAGTTAAAAGATGAAAATCTGAAGGTTTTATAGCATAAAACTGAGAATTAGGCACATTACCATATACCCTATCAGCTACACCTTTAAGTTTAATATCAGCTCCTTTAGAAATTTTTACATCCATTGAATTAAAACAATATGTCTTTCATTATTAAATTCTGAACAATGAGCAAAATTAAAAAAATATCAATACGTAAATATTTTTAAGTATGTAAATTTGCAATAAGTTTTCATTTTTTATCAATTATGTTAATAAAATACCACAATATTCAAATAATACTAATAATTCTATCTTATCTCGTGAATTCTCAATCATTTGATATTTATGACAATTCAATTCAATTAAANGATTGGAACTATAATTTTAATCAAAACAAATATTCTAATTCTTTTCACTCATCTGCAAANTCAGTAAAATTAGAAAANACNACGAATGAACTCCTAGATCCTATTATCCAACTNAANTCTTCGGAAACNCTATCATTATCTTTTGATATTTTAGACACTGAANGNAAATCTTATGCCTACACATTTATACATTGCAGTAGTAATTGGGAATATTCAGATATTATTCAATCTGAATATTTAAGTGGNTTTTTTGACAATTATATTAATNAATACGAATATTCTTTTAATACATTAAATCCATATGTGCATTATCAATTTTCATTTCCAAATGAAAATATAAATTTTACAAAATCTGGAAATTACATACTATTAGTATATGATGTTGAAGATAATAAACCAATAATAACTAAACGATTTATGGTTCATGAGAAAATATTAAATATCAATATGCGTGTAAAAAAAGCAACATTATCAAAAGATCTAATGGAAAAACAAGAAATTGATTTCTATNTAGAAGGACATCAAAAACTAAGTNTTACAGACCCGCATAATGACTTAAAAATTATTATTCAACAAAATGATGATTGGAANAACACTATCAAAAATTGCAAACCGAATTTTATATATAATAACAAATTAGAATATGACTATCAAGAAGAAATTTCATTTTTAGGAGGAAGCGAATACAGAGATTTTGACATGAAAAGCTTAAGATACTATGGNAAGAATATTAGATCTATCGAACAACATAACTTACAAGGAGTTAATGTGTATTCTATTACACTTCAAAATGATAAAATTGAGTATTCTGATGAATATGAATTTAAATATGACCTAAATGGTAAATATGTTTTATCTGTTTCTGAAAATCGAAATAAATATACTGAAGGTGATTATGCATTGGTCAAATTTACGTTACAGAGCAATCAAATGAATCATAATGATATATACATATATGGAGAATTAACAAATTGGGATATTACAAAAGAAGGTAAAATGAATTATAATGAAAAAAATAAAGAATATTATGGCTTTTTATATTTAAAACAGGGCTACTATAACTATCAATATGTTGTAAAGGAAAAAGATGAAATTACAATGTTAGGTGGAAATTATCATGAGACTCGTAATCAATATTCTATATATGCATACTATACTCCACCGTGGGGGAACTATGATAGATTAGTTGGGATGTCAAAAAGCACATCAAATGCATTAAACTAATTTATTTATTGTTAATTTTATAACCATCATGCTTTATACTTAAAAATTATGAAAAACAATATCTCTACACCACCAATTCCAAGTTGTGAACCTGTTAAATCTTATGCTCCTGGCACAATAGAACGAGAAACAGTAATCAAAGAATACCAAAAAACTATCAACCAGATTGTCGATATCCCAATGTGGATAAATGGAAAAAACATCAAGTCCAAAAAAATAAATAAAATATCGCCGCCTCACGATCATCAACGCATTGTTGGACAATACTATGAAGGAAATGCTGAACACGTACATATTGCTATTAAATCAGCACTGAAAGCAAAATCAAATTGGGAAGATACAAGTTGGGAAGATAGAGCATCGATTTTTTTAAAAGCTGCTGAGCTACTGGCAGGTCCATATAGACAGAAAATGAATATTGCTACTATGATTGGGCAATCTAAAAATATATTTCAAGCAGAGATAGATGCGGCATGTGAATTAATTGATTTTTTAAGATTTAACGTTAAGTTTTTACATGAAATATACTCTAAACAACCTGAATCATCAAAAGGAATATGGAATAAGATAGAATACCGGCCGCTAGAAGGTTTTGTTTTTGCTATCACACCTTTTAATTTTACATCTATAGCAGCTAATTTATGTGTAGCACCCGTACTAATGGGTAATACGGTAGTATGGAAACCATCAGATAGTCAAATTTACTCAACAAAGATTATTATTGATTTATTTAAAGAGGCAGGGTTACCTGATGGAGTGATTAATGTAATTTACACAAATCCCATGATGACTAGTGACATTGTATTTACTCATCCAGATTTTGCAGGAGTACATTTTACTGGCTCTACAGANGTTTTTCAAGATATATGGAAAACTATTGGTCATAATATAAACAAATACAAAAATTATCCGAAAATAGTTGGAGAAACTGGTGGAAAAGACTTTATACTATCACATAAGTCAGCGAATACTAAAGAAGTCGTAACTGCTTTAATAAGAGGAGCATTTGAATACCAAGGACAAAAATGTTCTGCTGCTTCAAGAGCTTATTTGCCTAAAAGTAAATGGAATAATATTAAAACCGAACTATTAAAAGAGTTAAATACAATATCTGTTGGTGATCCTCAAGATTTTTCAAATTTCATGAATGCTGTTATTCATGAAAAGTCTTTTGACAAATTAAAAAACACTATCAATAAAGTAAAAAGAAGTAAAGATGCTAAAATTATTTTTGGAGGTAATTGTAACAAGAAGGTGGGATATTTTATTGAACCAACAGTAGTTGTAACAAAAAAAGCTAATTTTTTCACTATGGAACAAGAGTTATTTGGACCAATATTAACCATATATATATATGATGATAACAATTTTGAAAAAATACTAAAATTAATAGATAATACATCTAAATATGCACTAACAGGGGCTATTTTTTCCAAAGACAGAAGTGTTGTTTTAAAAACACTCGAAGCACTTAAACATTCAGCTGGCAACTTTTATATTAATGATAAACCTACAGGAGCAGTAGTTTCACAACAACCATTTGGCGGAAGCAGATCCTCTGGAACAAATGATAAAGCAGGCTCATATTTAAATTTACTAAGATGGGTGTCTCCTAGAACTATTAAAGAAAATTTTGTACCTGACAGTAACTATAGATATCCATTTTTAGAAAAATGAAAAATAAGATTATCAATCTATATGATAAATTGCCACATTGGTCAAAGAATAGATATTTTTTATCTGGTTTTGCTTTTTTTATATGGATATTTTTTTTTGACACAAATTCAATCATGATACAACTTCATCAACAAAAAGAAATTAAACGTATTCAGGAAGATCAAAAATATTACAAAAAACAAATACAACAAGATGAAGCAATTATTGATATCATTTCAAAAGATTCCCTTACACCAGAATTAGAGAAGTATTTAAGAGAAAAATTATTTCTTTCAAAAGAAAATGAAGAAATCTTTATAATTGAATAACCAAAAAATGAGTCAAAATATTTTTCAACCCACATCGCCTCTATTCCAAAAACAAACAAAAAAAAAATGGACACAAATTTCTAATAACCCAAATTTTCAAACTGAAAATAATGCTGGGGCTTTAGATCCTGTTTATTTTAAAGAGGAGGTTCCTGCAACAAATACATTTAATAAAAATGGAGAATGGAATATATGTGTAGAAATCAATATTAAAAATGAAAAACAGGCAAATAAACAAGCTCTTGAATATTTAAAATTAGGAGTTGACACAATCTCATTTTTAAATTTTAAAAACCATGACTTAAGTATTATTCTTCAAGATATTCAGTTAGACATTATTCAAATTAATTTTATAAAATTTCGAAATTTTAAAAATATTGCAGAACAATTAATTGAAATAGCTACGAAAAAATATGGAAACAAAACACTCAGAAATTTATCAGGCTATTTTGGACTAGGAAATATTAAGACAGATGATTTTTTAAAGTTTTCGAAACAATTACCAAACTATAGGTTCTTTACCATTAATATAAATGAAAGAAAATTTCTATTAAAGCAATTAAATTATGAAGACTACCTTGGATCAAAGGTTGAATATAAACAAAATATAAAAGATCCAATCTTTAAACACATTACTTATGTGTTTACAATATCTAATCAATTTTTATTTGAAATAGGCAGGTTACGTGCTTTTCGAATTGCATATGAAAAAAAATATAAAACAAGTCCATACATCAAATGTATAGTGAGTGCAGAAACAAAAAGCATAGACCCTTTAATTGAAACTACGACAAAGTCTATAAGCTCTATTCTTGGTGGATGTAATGAACTAGTTATTAAATCTAAAAAAGATGATACTTTAAATATAAAACAACAATTAATCTTAAAGTATGAATCATATTTGAATCGGGTTGCAGATGCAACACATGGAAGCTATTATATTGATACACTTAGCTATTCTATGAATAGAATCAAAAATAATATCTCTGACACAAAGAGTGGAACAAATAAAGAAAAAAATTGGGACACATTTGAAGAGATTAGAATAAAGAATAAGTACTCTAAAGAAGATATCGAAGGAATCAAGCATGTTGAATTTGGTGCTGGACAACCACCGTTTATCAGGGGGCCGTATAGCACTATGTATTGTCAAAAAAAATGGACTATTCGTCAATATGCAGGATTTTCAACTGCAGAAGAATCAAATAAGTTTTACAAAAAAAATCTTGCTGCCGGACAAACTGGGTTATCGATTGCATTTGATCTTCCAACGCATAGAGGTTATGATTCTGATAATGCACGTGTTTTTGGAGACGTGGGAAAAGCGGGTGTAGCAATTGACAGTGTTGATGATATGGAAGTTTTGTTTAACGAAATTGATTTAAGTAAAACATCCGTATCAATGACAATGAATGGTGCAGTNATTCCAATTATGGCATTTTTTATAGCTGTAGCAGAAAAAAAAGGTATACCTAAACATAAATTAACTGGAACTATTCAAAATGATATTTTAAAAGAATTTATGGTAAGGAATACATATATATATCCACCAAAACAATCTATGAGAATAGTGCAAGACCTATTCAAATATACATCAAAAAATATGCCTAAGTTTAATAGTATTAGCGTCAGCGGATATCATATGCTAGAAGCTGGAGCAAGTGCTGATCTAGAGTTAGCATATACATTATGTGATGGTTTAGAATATGTGAGAAGTGGTATTAAAGCTGGATTGGAAATAGATGACTTTGCCCCTAGATTATCATTTTTTTGGGGAATTGGCATGAATTTCTTTATGGAAATTGCTAAAATGAGAGCGGCAAGAATATTATGGGCTGAAATGATAGCACCTTTTAGTCCAAAAAACACAAAATCTTTAATGTTACGATCACATTGTCAAACATCTGGTTGGAGTTTAACAAAACAAAATCCACAAAACAATATAACAAGAACTACTATTGAAGCCCTTGCTGCTATTATGGGAGGTACTCAATCACTACACACAAATGCTTTAGATGAAGCAATTGCTTTGCCTACTAATGAATCTGCAAAAATTGCGAGAGACACTCAACTATTCTTACAAGAAAAAACAGATATATGTAATGCTATTGATCCATTTGGAGGTTCATATTATGTAGAGTGCTTAACAGATCAACTTATAAAAAAAGCAAAACAACATATTCTTGAAATAGAAAAAATGGGAGGCATGGTTAAAGCACTTGAATCTGGTATTCCTAAATTAAAAATAGAAGCAGCTGCTATCAAAAGACAATCAAAAATTGATAGTTCAGAAAATTTAATTATTGGATTAAACTGTTTCCCAGGAAAAGATTTAAAAAAAATTAAAATACTGGAAGTGGATAATAAAAAAGTTCAAAAAAATCAAATTAAAAGATTAAAGGAAATAAAGAAAAATAGAGATTTTTCAGAAACAACTAAACACTTAAACAAGCTAAAAAAAGCATGTAATATAAAAACCGAAAACCTGTTGCATCTAGCTCTTAATGCTGCAAAAGAACATGCAACATTAGGTGAGATTTCACATGCTTTAGAAACTGTTTTTACACGATATAAAGCAAAAACCAAGATCAACTCAGGAATATATGCTATGGAACAAAAAAATAACGAAAATTTTACACTTGCAAATCAACTAACTGCAGAGTTTAAGGATAAAAATGGAAGAAGACCGAGGATTTTGGCAGCAAAGTTAGGACAAGATGGACATGATAGAGGTGTCAAAATTATTGCTACTAGTTTTGCTGATATGGGTTTTGATGTTGATATAGCGCCACTGTTTCAAACACCTAATGAAATAGTAAAACAAGCATTAGAAAACGATGTCCACATCATAGGTATTTCTTCTTTAGCAGGCGGACATAAGACATTGATACCAAAAGTTATTAAAAAACTAACAAGTCTTCATAGAAATGACATTATAATTGTTGCAGGAGGAATAATTCCTCAACAAGACTATAAGTACTTAGAAAAACAAGGTGTGAAAAAAATATTTGGACCTGGAACTATCGTATCTAAAGCAGCTGTTGATATTTTACATATATTGTTAAATAAATGAATGTCGAAGATTATATTAAAGGTTTAATAACAGGCAACATATCTACATTAGGTAAAGCTATCACATTAATTGAAAGCTCATTAGATAAAGACAAAGAGAAAGCCGAAAAATTAATCGAAAAATGTATACCATTAATTGGTAATTCAATAAGAATAGCTGTAAGCGGCACACCTGGTGTTGGAAAAAGTACATTTATTGAAACATTAGGAATAGAATTAATTAAAAAAAAGAAAAAGATAGCAGTGCTTGCTATTGATCCAAGTAGTGCATTGTCACAGGGAAGTATATTGGGTGATAAAACACGAATGGAAAAACTATCTAATTCTAAATTAGCTTTTGTTCGACCATCTCCAAACTCAGGAATATTAGGAGGAGTTGCTAATAGTACTAAAAATGCAATTACAATCTGTGAAGCTGCAGGATTTGATATTATTATTATTGAAACGGTAGGTGTTGGACAATCAGAATTTTTAGCACAATCGATGACTGATTTTTTTGTATATCTGACATTAATTCAAAATGGAGATGAATTACAATTTAGTAAAAAAGGGATACTAGAATTAAGTGATGTTATTATAATTAATAAAGCGGACCAAAACAAAACGAAAGCTAAAGAAGTAGCATTGCGATTAAAAAATAGCGTACAGAATCATAAAGCTGAAAAAAATATATTTATTTGTTCAGCTTTAACTGGATTCAATATTAGCGCTATATGGATTCATATTCAAAAAATGTATCTGAATAAAACTCAAACTGGAGAAATTGAAAAAACTAGACACCAACAAAACTTATACTGGTTTGAAAAAAATATAATAACTGAATTTAATGAATTAGTTTTAAAAAAAATAAAATTGAAAAATATTATAAACAAGTTAACAAAAGATTCATTAATAAATCCTAGACAACATGCACGCAAGATTATAGAAACAATTCTTAAAGAAGATTTGAAATAATATTCTGTGTTGTAATCCCTTCAGCTTCTGCTTTATAATTTTTCACTAATCTATGAGCTAAAACCCAATGAGCCACTGCCCGGACATCTTCAATGTCTGGAGAATATTTTCCAGATAAAATCGAATTAATTTTAGCTCCTAAAACAAGATATTGAGAAGCACGAGGACCAGCACCAAAATTAATATACTTATTCACATAATCCGAAGAGTCATTCCTGTTCGGTCGTGTTTTATTCACTAATTCAACAGCATATTTAATAACATTATCATTCACAGGAACATTTAATACTAACGCTTGGTAATTTAGAATATCTTGAGTGGAAAAAAGTTGAGTAACATTTTGCATTTTAGATAATGTGGTTCTTTTAACAATATCAATTTCTTCATTAATAGTAGGATAATCTAAAAATACACTATACATAAATCGATCTAATTGAGCTTCTGGCAATGGATATGTTCCCTCTTGCTCTATTGGATTTTGAGTTGCTAGCACAAAAAAAGGTAATGACATCTTATATGTCTCACCACTAACTGTAACTGATTTTTCTTCCATAGCTTCTAAAAGAGCAGACTGAGTTTTTGGTGGTGTTCGATTAATTTCATCAGCAAGTAGAATATTACAAAAGATAGGTCCTTTTATAAATTTAAATTCTTTATTTTGATTTAAAATATCATTTCCAATTATATCTGACGGCATTAAATCAGGGGTAAATTGNACTCTATTAAAATGAAGACCTAGTATTTTAGATATAGTATTGACCAAAAGTGTTTTTGCTAATCCAGGAACTCCAATCAATAAAGCATGACCTCCAACAAAAATAGTGCTCAATATTTGCTTGATTGCTTGATCCTGCCCAACAATAACCTTAGCAATTTGAGCAGTAGTTTCATTATATTTACTTACCAAATCTTCAATGAGTTCTAAATCTTGCTTCTCAGAATTATTATTCATTATTTAATAATTTATTATAAAATTCATAATTAGAAATATCGACAGAAGATATATACACATCATTTATTCTATTTTTATACCACTGATTCATTCTTTGCTTCTCTTTAATACTAGAATAATATTGTTTTAAAAATGGATAATCATCAATTAGATTAGCGACATGTTCATCCTGCTTAGAAACTAATTTAATTATACGGTACGCTTCTTTACCACTCGGCAACTTAATGTACATCGGTTCAGTAATATCCCCAATGACAAGTGATTTAATGTCATTTAGTAATGTCACATCTGTGTTCTCTAATTCAGAAATTGAAAAAAAAGAATTGTTGGTATTAGGATTAATGAGTAATCCACCNTTAAATTTTGTGTCATTGTCAGATGANAATTCTTTAGCAGCAGNAGAAAAATCCATTGTATTGTCAATAATATCATTTCTCAATGTTTCTAAAAATGATTTTGCATCTAACATATCCTGATTAGATATCTTAGGAGTCATTAAAATATGTCTGACGTCTATTTCATTACCCCTACGATCTATTAACTGGACTATATGATATCCATATTCTGTCTCAAAAATTTCAGAGATTTGGTCAATTTGCAAACTAAATGCTACAGCTTCAAACTCCTTTACAAAAAAACCTTTTTTAACACTATAATAAGCCCCCCCATTTCGAGATGAACCTGGATCCTCAGAATACAATATCGCCATAGTTGAAAAATCAGCACCTTTCAAAATACGATTTCTTAAATCTTCTAATTTTGATAATGTTTCTTCCACAGCAAATGAAGANGCATCTGGTTTTTTTAAGATTTGTGCAATTTGAAATTTAGTTTCAATTATAGGTATACTATCTGTAGGCAAATTATGATAAAAACTTTCTAATTCAGATGGTGAAATATCTATATTTTTAATAATATCATACTGCATTTTTTGTACTAACAGCTGATCTTTAACAATAGGTTTAAGCTCATTAACTAATTCAACAATGGACTTCTGGAAATACTCTTCAATCTTTTCCTGAGAACCTAATTGTTGTTCAAAAAATAAAATTCTTTGATTAATTGTGTTTTCAATCTCATTAGCATCAATTTGAACACTATCAATAGCAGCAAAATGAAGTAACATTTTTTGAAAAAACAAATCTTCAATGACTTGTTCTCTTAAATTTTCAATATTAGAACCCTGTGTTTGATACTGCAGTATTTGTTCATGAATATCGCTATGAAAAATAACATGATCTCCAATAACTGCAAAAACACCATCAATTAATGTTAAAGGTGAATCTTTTAAAGGTGATATATTATCTCCACCGTCTTGAGAATAGACAGAGATTGTAAAAAATAAAATTGAAATGATTAATTTATTCATAAATTTCAAAGTTGTTATTTTTAATTGCTTCTTGAACTAATTTTTCTTCAATATTAGATAGAATNTCTTTTTTTCTTTTATTTAAAAGTATTTTTTTAATTACCGAAGATACATATTCTAACGGGGAAGAGGTCCCTTTTAGTTTAAAATCTTGTATAAAAATAAAATATTCATATACTGAATCTTCTAATTCAAACCTTTTCTTTTTTGTCAATACATTTCTAGCATTAGTTAATTGTTTTTTATTCTTATCAGGAACGTGATTTAAAAAATCTTCCCAACTAACCCAACTATCATCCCCTAAAAAAAATCTATCTGCAAATTGTACACAATATTCTTCCAACAATGCTAAATCTTCTAAATCATCAGAATGATAATTCTTTACCACAAAATCTAAATTCGGAGCAACACGTCTAATTTTAATATAGTTTAATTTGACAATATTTTCTTTTAACGGAAAGTTTTTGATGTTCGCATCATAATAATTCCTAATTAAAGAATCTTGAATAAGGGTGTCTAAATAAGTTTGAATAACTGCCTCTTTATAATAATGAATTAATAATGACTCCCTATAAACAGAAACAAGACTATCAATGTATAATGGGTCGTTGGTGAAATTATATTCTGCTTTGTTAAGTAGTATTTTTTTTGAAGCCCATTTATTAGAAAAAGTATGAATAGATATCATNCTATCCTGGTCACTAGATGCATCAAAATACGGAATCTCATCTAAATAAAGATATTCATCAAAAACTCTTGCGACAACGACACGCTCAGAAGAATAAGGCTGACAGGCAATGAAAAAATAAAAAAATAATATCGTATATATTTTATTCATCATCGCCAATAAGAGGCTTTATTTCAGTATTATATATTTGTCCATTCCAACCAAAAAATACATCACTCGAAGAACCAAANAATTGTACTGTTTGAGAAAAACATGACGAAAAACTAATACAATCGAGTGTATCATGATTTATATCATTTGGAATATCTAGTAATCCTAACTGCTTCTCTTTAGCTAAAGACAATAAATTCTGATTAATTTGAATATCGTACTTTGATTTCAATTCTTTTAACCAATTCTTTTCTAGTAAAGCTTGATAATCGGAAATTACAATACCTTTAATTTGATCCAAGGGTTTAACAGATGGTAAAAATAAATCTAGAATAACAATAATGTGGTTACTATTCTCAATGACAAAAAAATCATCTGTGTCAAAAGTATCATTCCATTCTAAAGAAAATATATGATTGTCAATCATATCATTATCTCCTTTTTCAAAAACCCCTTCTTCAANAGATAAATTTAATGCTGAATTTTTATTCATTCTCTCTAATAATTTATCCTTATCACCAGCACGTTTCAAGTAATTAATAACACGTTTTTTTACCTTATCATCTTTAGCACTATATATTTGTGCTGACACTCGTTCAGACCACATGTAATTATTTTGATTTTGATTATAAAAATTAAGTAGACCCACTGTATCTTGAATTGCTTTATTCCAAACTTTTTCTTCTGACAAATTAAATAATAAGATTCCATCATGATATTCGTCTATCAACAATCTAAAATCATCATATTTNACTTCTAAATTATTCATTTCAATATCTAAAATTTTTTGTTCTTTGAAAGTTTTATATAACTGATTTATCATTGTGTTAACATCTATTTTCTGAGAAAATCGATCTCGATATGAGATTAGATATTTAGCAAAATCTTTTTGAAAAACATATCGCTGACTATTATCTTGACTTGAATTAAACACAAACATAACATGTCCATCATTATTAATCTTTTTTAAAATATCTTCTCCATTAAAAAAATCATCATTAATAATTTTATAAAAAACATCTTTCGCTTTTTTATTTTCAACAAAACCCCATTCACTTTTCAACCTGTCAATAACAACGTCTCTAGTTTTCTGTGAACGTGAATCTCTTTCAATTCTTTTTTTAAGTTCAGATTTTATTTGCTCAAATTCTGGCAACCCTTTTTTATCTAATAATTTGACTATATGCCATCCGAATTCTGTTTGAAATGGCTCAGAAAAAGCACCAATAGAATCTAAATCAAATGCAACTTCTTCAAAATTTTTCACCATTTTATTAGTCCCAAACCAATCTAATTCACCTCCTTTTGATCCACTTTTTTTATCGTCCGAATATTTTTTTGCTAATTCCATAAAATTAGATCCAGAATTAGTTAGTAAAGAGTCATAAATTTCATACACCTTTACTTTAGATAATGTGTCTGTATTTAACTTTTTCGCATCTGTCCTAATCATGATATGTGCTACTTTCACCTCACCTCTAGAAGGACGCTTATCATTAACTTTAATAATATGATAACCAAATCGAGTTTTTACAGGTTCAGAAACATGCCCAACTTGAGTTTCGTATGAAGCAGTTTCAAATGGATAAACCATATATAAAGCTGTAAAATAACCTAAATTTCCATTATTATCTTTAACCGATGGATCCTCAGAAAATTGTTTAGCTAAAGAAACAAAATCTTCGCCATTTTTTATTCTGTTTTGAAGATCTAAAATTGTATTAAATGCCTCTAATGTATCATCTGACTCTGATTGAATTAATATATGGCTAACCGAAACTTCATATTTTAATCTTTCATATGCCTCTTGTAATAATTGCTCTGATATATTGGAATCTGTAAGATAGGGCTTGACTAATTGCCTTCTATAACCAGCTAATTCTCTAATGAAAGAAGGAATAGTGTCTAATCCTAACTTTTCCGCTTCAATAACTTTTAACTTAAAGTTTACATACAATTCCAAATACTCTTGCAGAGAATCTTGAAAACTTAAAGTATCTGTGTCTAATCGGTTTTTATAATAAGTTTTCATAAAATCCTGAACAGATATATCTTCATCTGATATTGATAATAATATCTGATCTTGAGAGAATAAATTAGAAACGATAAAAAATAATATATATATGCATCTGTTTTTCATTAGTCCATGTTTTTAAATTGTTATAATTATCTACTGTAATTGGGTGCTTCTTTAGTGATTGTCACATTATGTGGATGACTTTCTCCAATTCCTGCACTTGTAATTTTTGTAAATTTTGCATTTCTTAACTCGATTAAATCTCTTGCACCACAATAACCCATCCCAGATCGTAATCCACCAATATATTGAAACAAAACCTCGGACAGTTTTCCTTTATAAGGTACTCTACCTACTATCCCCTCAGGGATCATTTTGCTTTTACTCTTATTTTTCTGAAAATACCTGTCTGCTGACCCACTTTGCATAGCGTCAAGAGAACCCATACCTCTATAAGTTTTAAATTTTCTTCCTTCATAAATTATGGTCTCACCTGGAGACTCTTCTAGTCCAGCTAATAAAGACCCTAACATAACAGAAGAAGAGCCAGCTGCAAGTGCCTTTACAATATCTCCAGAAAAGCGAATACCTCCATCTGAAATCACTGGAATTTTAGATTTATTAGCTACTTTACAAACTTCAGATATAGCGGTTAATTGAGGAACTCCAACACCTGATATAATTCTAGTTGTGCATATAGATCCAGGGCCAATACCTACCTTAATTGCATCAGCTCCTTTAGATATAAGTAATTTTGCTGCTGCTGGTGTTGCAATATTACCAACTACACAATCAGTTTTTGGGAATTTTTCTTTTATAGACACTAATGTGTCTACAACTAATTTACTATGTGCATGTGCTGTGTCAATAACTAAGGCATCAACACCTTCATTTACTAATGCACTAGCACGATTAATAGAATCATCACCAACACCAATTGCTGCAGCTACTCGAAGTCTACCTAGAGAATCTTTACATGCCTTGGGCTGTTCCTTTACCTTTATAATATCTCGATATGTAATCAAACCAATTAGCTTTCGAGAAGAATCAATAACAGGCAGCTTTTCAATGCGATTTCTTTGTAAAATACCCTCTGCTGTTGCTAAAGAAGTAGACTTACCTGTAGTGATAAGACCTTCTGACGTCATAACTTTGTTAATTTTTTGATTTAGTTTTTTTTCAAACCTTAAATCTCTACTTGTTACAATCCCAACTAATTGGTCTTTATTATTTAAAATTGGAATTCCTCCAATATTATGTTCAGCCATTACACTTTTAGCCTCCGCAGCTGTAGCTGTTTCATATAATGTAATTGGATTAAGAATTACACCACTTTCTGATCTTTTGACAAGATTAACTTCTTTTGCTTGATCTTCTATGCTCATGTTTTTATGAATAACTGAAATACCTCCTTCTCGTGCTAAACCAATCGCCATTTGAGATTCAGAAATTGTATCCATAGCAGCTGATATCACAGGAATGCTAATCTTAATATTTTTAGAAAAAAGAGTGCTCGTAGAAACCTCTCCAGGTAATACTTCAGAGTAAGCTGGAACTAATAGAACATCATCAAATGTCAATCCTTCTTTTAAGTTAATATCAAATTTCATTTATTTAATAAAGAATAAAAAAAATGTGTGCAAATTTAATAAAAATAACAGAAAAAGAAGATTTAACAGAACTATAATTTTGACACTCTAACTTTTTCAAAATGAAATTCTTTAATAATATTTTCAATGATTAATGCAGCAGGCTGAATAGTATCTAGTATTGATGCTACTTGACCAATCTCCAATTCTCCTTCCTTTAAATCACCTAAAAACATGCCTTTTTTTGCTCGACCTTGACCCAATATTGTTTTTAATTCCTCGACTGAGGATTTTTTTAAATAAGCTTCTTCTATTTTAGAATAAAAATTATTTTTCAACAGTCTCACTGGTGTTAATTCTTTTAANGTTAAGATAGTATCACCCTCATCGGATTCAATAATCTTCTGTTTAAAATTTATGTGTGCTGAGCTCTCTTTTGACACAACAAACAAAGAACCAATTTGAACTGCATCAGCACCTAAAACCATAGCCGCTAACATTGATTGACCAGAACAAATACCACCAGCAGCTATAATAGGAATCTGTACATGTTTTTTTATTAATGGCAATAAACAAAAGGTAGTTGTTTCATTACGACCATTATGCCCACCAGCTTCAAATCCTTCACAAACCAATGCATCCACACCTGCATCTACCGCTTTTAAAGCAAATTTTAAATTTGACACGACATGCACAACAATTATTCCATGAGATTTTAGTTTTTTAGTCCATATTCCTGGATTACCAGCAGATGTAAAAACAATAGAAACATTTTCTTCAATAAGAATATTAATTTGATGAGTAGTATATTTGGAAAAAAGAGGAATATTAACTGCAAAATTATTGTGAGTATTGGCGTGACATTTCTGAATATGCTCTCTCAAAATCTCTGGACTCATAGATCCTGCACCAATAATACCTAACCCACCTGCATTACTCACAGCAGCAGCTAAACGCCAACCACTACACCAAACCATACCAGCTTGTATGATGGGATATTCGATATTAAATAAATTGACAATCCTATTTTTCATGATTATATTTTTACAATACTATAGACACATACCTCTTCTCTTACTTTAACAAAATAGATGCCTGGCTGGCAATGGGATAAATCAATAATATTATGAACTTGATTAATAGTTGTAGAAAGAATACAAGAGCCCATGACATTAAAAATATCAATATTGCATTCTAAAGCATTATCATTATATATGATTAATTTATTTTCAACTGGATTTGGAAACAATTCTAGATTAAGATAATTCTCATTAGAAATCATATCTAAGCCATTTAAATATGCTTCGTGAAAATTAGGTATTCCATGACCTAAAGAATCATTTGGATTCTGAAAAAGATGCGAAGATTGCTCAATTAATTTAAACACCTCCATGCTCGTTAAGTTAATACTATTGCTCTCTAAAGCTCCCCACAAACACGCTGACAAACCAGCAATGAGTGGAGAAGAAAAAGAAGTTCCATTAGCAACTCTAATAGTTGAATCCATATCAGCCACAATCGTATTCACTCCTTGTGCACAAACATTAGGTTTAANACGACCATCATATGATGGNCCTCTAGAACTAAATGAAGCTATTTCTCCAGCATTATTCACTGCACCAATTGCNAANACACTATCNCCATCTGCTGGAGCTCCAATATAATACCAATCATTATTCCCACTNTTGCCTGCACTATTNACTACTAAAATNCCTTTAGAAGCAGCCAAGTCTGCAGCTANAGTAATAATAGTCGAATTACCATCCATGTCAGTATAAGAATGACTATTTAATGTATCATCATATAAAATAGTATAGCCCAATGAAGAATTTATAATATGTACTCCAACTGAGTCAGCATATTCTGCTGCAGCTGCCCAATTATCCTCTTCAATCAAAGTTTCTGAANCAGAGTCTTCAGTTCTAAANAACATGTAATTTGCCTCAGGTGCTACACCTATTAGACTATCAGCCATATCTCCTGCCATAGTTGANAGAACCATTGTACCATGTNTACTTCCNCCAAATACATCATTATCATTATCTACAAAATCATACATGTCAATTATCTGATTATTATCCCATAAACTTTGAAAAATGGGTAGTGTTTGAACCCCAAAAAAACCTGCATCAAAAACAGCAATTGTCATATCACTACCAAAAAAACCTAAATTATGTAAATCNACCCCTCCTAACATATTGATTTGATTAAAAGATGGTCCATATTCTAATATATTAGAGANTCTGCTATAATGNGANTAATCTAAAGTTTTATTTGTTAATAATGTATCTTTTTTTATTNCTATCTTAACCACTGGACGTANATCTTTNANAAAATCATATANCAATAAGCTATCTAAGATNTCTAAAGAANTCAAACTAACTGAAACAGCATTAANCCATCTAGAATGATGACGAANAATTAAATCATGTTCTTTTAANATATTAACGTAATCTAAACATACTGGTAAATCATAATCATCAAATAATATATTTTGCTTTAATCTTCGCTCTATAGATTTTTCAGCTAACTTTATCTCTTTACTACAAGATTTATCATTAAAAAAAATCCACCAATTATCAGCTTCTAAAAAAGCAGCAAAAAATACAAAAAGAAACGATAAATAAAATTTCATAGTCTAAATCTCATTATTCTATCATTAAAGAACGCCTATTTATATAATCATACAAATCTAATGTGTCTCCTAACTCGTTATAAAAAACCCAAATTGAATCTTGCAAGCCTAAAGTATATAGACCTTGTGACTCTAACTGATTAGTTTTATCATAATAAAATTCAGCAACACCATGCAACTTATCCAAATGATAATTACACTTCATATTAAGATAGCCAGAAGGATAATATATTTCAGCCTCACCTTCTTTTTTATTGTGTAAATAAATATACTTTTCTGACAATCTACCATTATCGTAAAAATATTTACATTCACCATTTAAATTATTAGAATCAAAATTTTCTTCCGCTATTCTCTTACCATCTAAATTATAATAAATCCAAAGACCTTTTTTTTCTTTATTTACATACTCTCCCCTTGATTTAATAAATCCACTGCTATAATAAACCTCTGCCTTACTTCTAAGACCAGGCTCAAGATAATCTAATCGAATAACGAGATTACCACTATAATCATAATATTCAAACAATCCAATCTCTTTACCATTAATAAATTTCCCCTCATATTTTATTGCCCCATTATCATGATAACCTCTCCATATACCAGATCGCTCTCCCTTGTCATTAAATTTGTTTTGAGAAAAGCTGATACTTGAAATCAATAATAATAATAATAATAATAATCTATACATCTTTTGATTTTTCATACAACATATCAAAATTATCACACAAATTAGTCCAGGTGTAGTCTGATTTTTGATTTTTAATCATATTAGAAAATTGACTTTCTCTATTGTTTGTGTAAAAATCTTCTAAAGCTAAAGCAATATCATCAATATTTGGATCAACCAAATACCCATTTTTTTTATGCTCAACATACTCAGACAAACCGCCTACATTGGTTAATAATATAGGTTTATTAAAATTATAAGCGACCATCGAAACACCACTTTGCGTAGCAGAAATATATGGCTGAACTACGATATCAGCAGCACAAAAATAATTTGCCACATCTTCATTTTTAATGTAAAAATCATATAATCGAACCCTGTCTTTAAGATTTAATGAGTTAATTTTCTGTATATATTTTTCTTTAGAGTCATAAAATTCTCCTGCTATAATTAATTTTAAATTCAGGGCTTTGATTTTCTTCGATGCGATAACATCAAGTAAAAGATTTAGTCCTTTATATTTTCTAATCAATCCAAAAAATAAAATATATCTATCATGATTTATCTCCTTGAATTCTGTGATACCAATATTAGATTTAGCAACTGTTTTATTTATAGTGTTACCAAAAACATTATAAATTGGATGTGGATGAAAATGTATCTTGCCTTCAATAATACTATGGAGTTTCATAAGATCATTTTTAACAGAATTGGACATTACAACAAATGTATGGCAGCTTTTTAAAAAACAAGATGTTAAAAAATGTTGAAAAGGAATAGATTCATGAGGCTTCACATTATCAATCCAACCA
>PAVX01000018.1 GCA_002713285.1 Flavobacteriales bacterium | reverse complement strand
TATAATAATATCAATCATGATTAATTGTTCTCCTTCTTCACATTCTGTTGGATACTCACAAGATTCTGGATCTGAAATATCATTTTCTTCATTATAATTTGTAGCTGAAACATCTATACAACCAGTAGTATATTGACAACTACCATCATCTCCTAAACAATCTTCACAATAATTTTCAGCATCTGGATCTAAACAACCAAATGCATTACAATAAAGATTTAACATAAAATCTCCTTCATATGAACCATAACCACTAACATATATGTAGTATGTATATCCCGATGCAGCATAAAATGAGACTGCGGAATGCAAATAACTACTTTCACAAACATACCCATCATCATTACCAGTGACACACGAAATATTAAAACCATCATCTTGAAACACATGTAATTTTGTGTCATAGGAAGAATCACACATACGTAAAAAAAGGTCCAAATCATTCCCTTCCAAATAATACCAAACCCCTGGAGAAGCATCAACAGATGTGCCACAATCATTTAGTCCCCATGCAATTAATTGTTCTTGATCAGAGCCATACCCAATAGTTGTCGATTCTATAGGCGTATCACATAGTATTTCGATTGCATTAGATATTTCATCATTATCTTGAGAAAATGAAAATAATGAAAATAGAAATAGAAAAAAGAGTATATTATATTGCTTCATTTTTATTAGTATTTTTACAATGTAAATATAGCTAATAATATCTTATGTAGATATTTTTTAATAAATTTGAACAAACTCAAAAAAATGTTGAATAAATACAATTTAATAATCACAGGATTTATCATATTAGGTGTCTTAACACGTATTATTCCACATCCACCTAATTTTACTGCAGTAGGTGCAGTAGCACTATTTGGTGGTGCTTTTTTTACTAGTAAGAAACTCTCTTTTTTAATACCTATAGCTATTATGCTAATCTCTGACTTAATACTTGGATATAGCATGAATCTAGCTGTATATATTAGTTTTATGATCATGGTCTGTTGTGGTTTTTTATTAAAACAAAACCAAAATGGGTTCAGAATTATTAATATTACAATTTTAGGTAGCTTGATATTTTTTATAGTGACTAATTTTTCTGTCTTCTTAACATCTTCATTATATCCTAAAAGTATTATTGGCTTAATTGAATGCTATACATTAGCAATTCCATTTTTCCTCAATACAATCATAGGGAACATCATATATTCATTAATTATGTTTTATGGATTTAATGCTATAAAAAGTAAAATACTGGTAAAGGCTCAATGAAAGAAATATTAGTGCTTGGTGGTGGAAGAGTTGGTAGTGCTATAGCGCATGATTTATCTATAGATTATACTGTGACTGTTGCAGATATTAATCAAAAAACTTTACAAAAACTACAGCAGAAATATAATTACAATACTATTTATGCCGATTTATCGGACCTCAATAGTTTTAAGCAACTGTTACATGGATATGATTTAGTCATCTCTGCTGTACCTGGATTTATGGGATTTGAAGTGTTAAAAACAATTATTGAAAATAAAAAAAATGTTGTAGACATATCTTTCTTTCCAGAAAATGCTCTTGAACTCAATGAATTAGCACAACAAAATAACGTAACTGCATTAGTAGATTTTGGGGTAGCCCCCGGCCTTGGAAATATTTTATTTGGACACTATGACACTATAATGAAAATTAACTCATATGAGTGTTATGTTGGTGGATTACCAAAAGAAAAAAATCAGCCATTTGAATATAAAGCGCCTTTTTCACCAATTGATGTTATTGAAGAATATACTCGACCGGCTAGATTATTCGAAAATGGTAATATTGTTGTAAAAGAACCATTAAGTGAAATTGAGCTAATACACTTTAATGAAGTTGAAGATTTAGAAGCCTTTAATACAGATGGACTTCGAAGCTTACTATACACTATGTCACATGTTCCTTTCATGAAAGAAAAAACACTAAGATATCCAGGACATGCACAAAAAATACAATTATTAAAAGATATTGGCTTTTTTCAAGAAAATACAAGAAAAATAAATAATAGTGATTATACGCCAATTGAAATAACTGCTGACATACTTAAAGAAAACTGGTTTTTAAAAGAAAATGAGGAAGAATTTACGGTCATGAGAATTATTGTAGAGAATGAAACTAGAAGAATAGAAATAGATTTATATGACGAATATGATAACAACACTAAAATTACTTCAATGGCTCGAACCACAGGATACACCTGCACTGCTGGAGCTAACCTATTGTTAAAAAACATCTTTAACAACACGGGAGTGTTTCCACCTGAAATAATAGGTAAAAATCTAAATTGTTATGAATTTATAATTAAATATCTGCAAGAAAGAAAGATTGCTTTAACAACAAAGGAGAGCTAAAGTATTATAAATTTCAATTATATTTGTGTTCCTTGAAAAACAACGAATAAAAATTAGAAAAAATGTCTGAAAAAAAAAATTCAAATTGTTCAACATCTAGTAATTGTTACGCAATAACTGCATTGTGTGTTGCATTTCTAACTCTTGGCCTTGTAATCGGCAACTGGATTGGTAGCTGTCAAAAATCAAAAAAATATGAATCTTATTCTATTGATGGAAAAGCCGGTAGTACTTGTACTTGGTCAAAAGCCGAAAAAATATCGTCAAAAGAATGTAAAAAAGATTCAATTAAATAAAAAAATAATCATTAACCTATAAAATATTCACAAATTGAAAACACGAAAATTACTCACATATTTTTTAATATTCTTCCTATTTATATCTTGTAATAACACTAAAATTGAGAGTGAAGATAATTTCCAATATTTAACAGAACAATTTGCGGATTTAAAGATGATTCGCTATAAAGTTCCTGGGTTTGAAAATTTAGACTTAAGACAAAAAAAATTGATTTATTTTTTATCTCAAGCCTCATTAAGTGGCCGAGACATAATATTTGATCAAAATTACAGGCATAATTTAAGGGTAAGAAGAACGTTGGAAGCTATTGTGGCTAATTATCCTGGCGATAGAGAAATAGAAGAATTTAAAGCATTTATGGAATATACTAAGCGTGTATGGTTTTCAGGTGGCATACATCACCATTATGCATCAAAAAAAATGGAGCCAAAATTTTCATCTGAATACTTTATTAATGAATTAATACATAAAACAGAGCCTTCGACAGAATACACCTTTCCTCTCATAGAAGGTGAAGATAAAATGGATCTTGCACGATCATTGGATGAAATTATCTTTAACCAAGATATAGATTCTAAACGAGTAAATAGAGATGCTGGAGTAGACATAATACTAAATTCAGCAAATAATTATTATGCGGAAGATATTACTGAGGAAGAAGTGAATTTATTTTACAAAAAAAACATTGAAGAAAGAGCACCAGAGTATGGTTTAAACTCAAAATTAATGAAAGGCGAAGTTTTATATGAAAAATTATATAAAGTGGGTGGAATGTATGGCGATGCAATTACACAAATAATTTATTGGATAGAAAAAGCTAAAGATGTAGCTGAAAATGAAGATCAAAAAAAATCATTCGATTTATTAATAGAATACTACAAAACTGGTGATATATCTAAATGGGATGAATACTGTGTCCAATGGGTACAAACATTAACAGATATAGATTGGATTAATGGTTTTGTGGAAGTTTATGGAGATGCAGCAGGAAGAAAAGGAGCATATGAATCGATTGTCCAAATAAAAGATATGGAAGCTTCTAAGACAACAGAAGTAATTAATGAGTATGTGCAATGGTTTGAAGACAATTCTAGTATTATGGATGAACATAAAAAAGAAAATGTTGTTGGAGTAAGCTACAAAGTGGTGACTGTAGCAATGGAGTCCGGTGATGCATCACCCTCTTCTCCAATTGGAGTTAATTTACCAAACAACAACTGGATCAGAACTGAAAAAGGTTCAAAATCTGTAAGTTTAGGGAATCTTATTGCAGCATATGCTGGTGCAGCCACTGGATCAGGATTTTTAAAAGAATTTTGCTATTCAGGAGACGAAGTACAAAGAGCAAAAAAATATGGAGATAAAGCGGATAAATTAGGAACTTTACTTCATGAAGTGGTAGGGCATGCATCTGGAAAAATTAATGAAGGTGTTGGTACTCCTAAAGAAACATTGAAAAATTATAAATCTACATTGGAAGAAGCTAGAGCTGATTTAGTTGCACTATATTATATTATGAATAATAAATTAGTTGAAATCGGACTAATGGAATCTATTGAGTGTGGTAAAGCAGAATATGAATCTTACATAAGAAATGGATTAATGTTGCAATTAAGAAGAATTGAATTAGGGCAAAATATTGAGCAAGATCATATGAGAAATCGACAGCTTGTATCAGCATGGGCATACGAAAGAGGACTCTCTGAAAATGTTATTGAAAAGAAAACAAAGGATGGAAAAACATTTTTTGTAGTGAATGATTATAAAAAACTTCAAAATATTTTTGGAGAACTATTACGAGAAATTCAAAGAATTACTTCTGAAGGAGATTTTAAATCAGGACAAGCATTAGTGGAAAATTATGGGGTGAAAGTTAATCAAAAAATTCACGCAGAAGTGTTAGAGAGGTCAAAACAATTTGATAGTGCACCATATGGTGGATTTATCAATCCAAAGTATACATTAGTGAAAAATGAAAATGATAAAATTACAGACGTAATCATTGAATATCCTGACAATTTTACAACACAAATGATGGAGTATGCAAAAATGTATTCTTTTTTACCTCATACAAACTAAATTTAACTGGTAATAAAGTTAATACCTTCGTTAGATAAATTTTTTAAAATAGGCTTATATATTTCTTTATAAATAGGTATTTTAACACCTTTGAGTGAAATCTGATTTTCTAATAATAATTTACATGCAAAAAATACTGGTAAACCTACTGTTTTAGCCATTGCTGTATGGGTGCTATCATCACCTTTAACCACCATTGAGAACTTTCTATCATGATTTTTACCGTCAATTTCATAATTAAACTTGTGTTGCATGACAATCATATCTACATCAGACTGATCTAAACTCCATTTTTTTTGTAAAACTTCCAATAAATATTCTGAAGGATTATTATAATGTATATTTTGATTGTCATCACTAAATAAATTAAGATATTCCATTTTTTTCTTTATCTCAGGATTATTTAGTTTGTCAACATAACTAAGAAACTCATCCTTTAAAATAATTTGTTTCGAATTATCTTCAGAGGTCATTCCTAATTGAACAAAAACATTCCAAGCTTCTGAAAATCCAACTTTCCTCAAAGTCCCTCTAACAATTGTATGTGCATCTAATAAATTATATTTCTTTTGATAATGTAATGAGTCTCTATTTGCATAAGATTCAAATTGACCATAATTAGGTATAGTGATTAATTCAGTATTTGAAAAAACTTCGTTGTAAGAGAATTCTCTAATTAAACCATTTTTTAAATAAGAGGCTCCTGAACTTCCTGCTAATACAACATTTTTTGGATTCCAGGTAAATTTATAATTCCATGGATTATTATCTGATTCTGGCGCTATCAAACCACCACAAAATGATTTAAATATATTGATAGTAGCTCCTGCTTCTTTCAATGAATCTATTACCTCCATCGCAGACAAATGATCAATACCAGGGTCAAGACCTATTTCATTTAAAATTAAAATATTAGCATTTTTAGCAGCACGATCTAATTCTTGGATTTCACTTGAAACATAAGAGGCTGTAATAAGATTTTTTGAAAAACTTATACAATCTTTAGCAACTAAAAAATGGAATTTTGGAGGCAACATAGAAATAACCAAATCTGATTTTTTTATTTCTGCTTGTCTTAATTTATCATTATTAATGTCTAGTCTAATATAATGACAAAGTCCTTGCGCTATATAAGTTTTAATAAATTCATTATCATGTTGATCAGCTAGAAAAACCTCAATATTCAAATTGTGAGCATACTCAACTAAATACTTTATTAACGTATGTGTCGATCTACCAACACCTAATAACAATACTTTCTTCATAAATTTTTGAAAAAAATAATAATTTTATTTGACAACTAAATAAAATAAATACATAAATTAGTCCATCTTAATTGTTTAAATCTTAATAAGATGAAAAAACTACTTCTTTACAGCATTTTATCTCTCTTGTTACCACTATTTTCAATTGCAAATGATTGTGATTATGTAATGGATGATCAAAAAATGGATATTGTCACTAAACATATGAAGCGTAAAGCAGATGATGTGTTAAAAATGAACACTATCAAAGCATACTTACAAAGACTGTGTATTAACACAAATCAAATGCTAACGATCATGGAAATTTTTGAATCTGAAGAAGCACAAAATCAATTTTTTATATATTCACAAGAATACATTGTAGATATAGAGAATTACAATGAATTAATCAACAATTAAAACATATATAAGATAACTTAATCTTAATTAATATGAATGCAATTGGAACAAAACAACCTATTGATATAATTACTTTTATCAATAAGAATATCAATATTATTTGGGATTTAGAACCACAAGAACTTGTAAAAAAATCATTAGAGATGGGCATGGGTAAATTGTCCAACAAACAGGTCTTGGCTATTGATACCGGTAAATTTACAGGGAGAGCTCCTAAAGATAGATTTATTGTAGATGATGACATTACCAATAAAGATGTTGATTGGGGTGATATTAATCAACCTATCAGTGACCCCAACTATCAAGCATTAAAGACAGGCTTAATTAATCATTTAAATAATAAAAATTTATTTGGACGAAAGTGTTATGCTTGTGCTGAAAAAGCTCATAAATTAAATATTACATTAATCACAGAGTATCCTTGGTCTAATTTGTTTGGCTACAATATGTTTTTAAGACCAACCAAAGAAGAACTTAATTCTTTTACTCATGAATGGACCATTTTATGTGCACCCAGTTTTAAAGTATCTAATCCTGACCAATACGGTATAAATCAAGATAATTTTGCAATAATAAACTTTAAAGAACAAGTAATCATAATTGGTGGAACTGGTTATACAGGCGAAATCAAAAAAGGCATTTTTTCTGTTTTAAACTATATACTTCCAAAGAAAAAATCAGTATTACCAATGCACTGTTCCGCTAATATTGGAATTCAAAATGATACAGCTTTATTTTTTGGGCTTTCCGGTACAGGAAAAACTACGCTTTCTGCAGACCCAAACAGAAAGCTTATAGGAGATGATGAACATGGTTGGTCAGATAATTCTATTTTTAATTTTGAAGGAGGTTGCTATGCTAAATGCATTAATCTATCTGCTGAGACAGAACCTGATATATTTGCTGCAATAAAAGAGGGTGCTCTACTGGAAAATATTTGTTTTAATCAAGATAATACAGTTGATTTTACAGATTGTTCAAAAACAGAGAACACAAGAGTAAGTTACCCTATATTTCATATTAATAATATAGCAAAGCCGTCCATTGGACCCATACCAAAAAATATATTTTTTTTAACAGCTGATGCATTTGGCGTATTACCCCCAATTTCAAAATTAACAAAAGAACAAGCTATGTATCACTTTATTTCAGGATACACTTCTAAAGTTGCTGGCACAGAAGAAGGGATTATAGAACCAGAGGCAACTTTTTCAGCATGTTTTGGGGCTCCATTCATGCCTCTTCACCCTACCATTTATGCGAAAATGCTGGGCCAAAAAATTGAAGAAACAAACGTCAATGTCTGGCTTATTAACACTGGATGGTCTGGAGGTCCATATGGGATTGGTGATAGAATACGATTAAAATATACAAGAGCTATGATTTCAGCTGTTATGAATGAAGAATTAACTCAAAATGAATATATTAAACATGATATTTTTGGATTAAATATGTTAAATAAATGTCCAAATGTCCCAAATCAGATATTAAACCCCATTAATACGTGGAATAACCACTTAGAGTACAAACACACTGCTGAAAAATTAGCTAAGTTATTTCAAGTCAACTTTTCTCAAATATCAAATTCAAAAACGTCTCGTTCTACAATAGAATCAAATACATTAAAGGCAATTGAAATGGGTGGACCTAGAACATAATTAAAAAAGATATTATTATCCATGGAGCTTTTTTACTCTAAATATTTGAATGAACATAAATTATCATTAGAAGAGAGCAAGCATTGTGTAGGTGCATTAAGAAAAAAAATTAATGAAGAAATATCTTTAACAGATGGGAAAGGTGTCATTTACTCATGCAAGATTACAGCAATAGATAATGGCCAAGTTGTTTATGGTGAGTTGAATCAAATCTATAAACATGAACAAAAAATAAAATTACATATTGTGATTGCTCCAACAAAAAATAAAACAAGATTTGAGTGGCTACTTGAAAAAGTTACAGAGATTGGAGTTGATGTCATATCTCCAATCATTTGTGATCATTCTGAAAGAAAAGAAATCAATCAACTAAGATGTGAAAAAGTTTTAATATCAGCCATGAAGCAGTCTAAAAATGGAATACTACCTAAACTGAATAAACCCTTGTCTTTTCAAAGTCTAATCAAAAACTGTAATAAACATACATATATAGCACATTGTTACAATACCGATAAGTATTCACTAAAAGATGTTTTATTAGAAATGAATAAACCGGAAAAAATCACGCTTTTTATTGGTCCAGAAGGTGATTTTAGCAAAAAAGAACTTAATTTTGCAAAAGAAGAAGGACTTATTGAAGTGAGCTTAGGACCACAACGATTACGAACAGAAACAGCTGCTATTGTAGGTTGTTATATGATAAAGTCTCTAATATAATAGATGAAATATATATATATATTATTTGTTACATTATCTAACTTTTGTTTCACACAAAATAGTTATGAATTAGCTGTATTAAAATATAATGGTGGAGGTGACTGGTATTCTAATCCCAGTGCATTAAAAAATTTAGCAACTTTTTGTAATAAAAACCTCAACATGAATATTAATGAGGATTATGATATTGTTGAACCTAATAGTCCAAATATATTTAACTATCCTTTTATTTATATGACAGGACATGGAAACGTATTATTTAATAAAACTGATATTGATAATTTAAGAAGATATTTAATAGGTGGAGGATTTTTACATATAGATGATAACTATGGAATGGACCAATATGTTAGAACAGAAATGAAAAAGATCTTTCCTGAGTTAAATTTCGTGGAACTACCACATAATCATGATATATATAATAATGTTTATCCATTTNAAAATGGATTNCCNAAAATACATGAACATGANAATAAACCACCACAAGGATTAGCACTAATATATCATGATAAAATCATATGTTTTTACTCCTATGAATCTGACTTAGGAGATGGCTGGGAAGACCCTAATATACACGGTGACCCTGAGTATATCAGAATNAAAGCACTAAAAATGGGGGCAAATATTTTATGTTATGCTATGAATCAAACACAATGACAGAATCGATAAGAAATATCATCATCTTAGTATTAATTGGATTAGGNTTTTTCCTAATAAGTAAAATTCAACTGTTAATTATATATTTCTTTATTTCTTTAGTTCTATCGATTACAATTAATCCGTTAAATAATTTGATTTGCAACACTACAATATNTAAGTATAAAGTNAATAGAAATTTAGCAGCTNTTCTTTGTTTATTNATTATATCTGGATTTGGNTCACTTTTTGGATACATATTATCTCCACTTATCATAGAAGAAGTGCAAATTATAAGNTCTATTAATATGGGAGAAATTCAAAACTTTCTAAATATTGTCACAACNCAATTAAANANACAGTTTAAGTCTTTTAATATTGATNTAGAAGCTAACTTAATGGACTTNTTAAATGTGTTAAACATAGCATCTGTCACTACTTTATTTCAATCTATGTTAGGTGTCTTAGGAAATATGTTTATGGCCTTTTTTTCAATTNTGTTTATATCATTTTTTTTAATTAGAGACAGNGNATTAATCAAGGAAAACATTATTAATNTCATGACATATGTTACTCCAAATGCAAAACATAAAATAAATACCATTATTTATTTTATAAGAAGATACTTTGTAGGATTATGTATACAAACAACTATATTATTTATATTATTTGGTATTGGNATGTCANTATTAGGATTACCAAACCCATGGATATTAGCTGTCTTTGCTGCAGTAATTAATATTGTACCATATTTNGGACCANTGATTGGATNTANTTTTACNAGTATTATGGTAGGNACAATTTATTTNGATCAAAATATGATAACATTGATTTTACCATTAATAATAAAATCTTTTTGTTTATTTGCTATCGTTCAATCAATAGATAATTTCATAATACAACCAAGTATATATTCAAAAGCATTTAATGCTCATCCTTTAGAAATATTTTTTNTTGCATTATCTGCCGGTTTTATTGGTGGATTAATGTGGATGNTAATCGCAATGCCAATATATACAATTATTCGTATTATTTTCTCAGAATTATTAATTAATCTTAAGAAAGCTTAATACATCAAAATCATCTAAGAAATCTCTTGCCGCATCTATTTTATCTCTAATAGCAAAATTATCTCCCATGTCAATTTTAAAATCTATCNTGTTTAAAAATTGATTAATAATAGGAGAACTTTTCCCTCTACAGGCTGATTGTAAATNAANNGCATATAATCCATTTAATANNTCAATAGCTAAGATAGTTTTTAGATTTTCAACCACTTTATATAATTTAATAGCAGAATTTGCTCCCATGCTAACATGATCTTCCTGCCCATTCGATGACACAATGCTATCAATGGATGCTGGAGTACTATATTGCTTATTCTGACTTACTATAGAAGCAGCAGTATATTGNGCAATCATTAATCCAGACTCAAGACCAGCATTTTTTGTTAAATATGGAGGNAGATTTCTCTGACCTGAAATTAAATTAAAGACTCTCCTTTCAGAGATATTNCCGATTTCAGAAAGAGCAATGGCTAGATAATCCATCGCCATAGCTAATGACTGACCATGAAAATTNCCTGNTGATATAATTTTGTTTTTACCTGCAAACACTAAAGGATTATCTGTAACAGAATCTATTTCGATCTTAAAAACGGANTCAACATGATTNATNACATCTAATGAAGCACCATGAACCTGAGGTATACATCTGAAAGAATATGGNTCTTGNACATATTCTTTANCAGATGAAAAAGTATTNCTTCCAGATAATATACGTAGAATTTCTTCGGCTGTATANTTTTGACCAAAATGAGACCTCACACTAGAGACAAGTGGNTCAAAAGAATCCTTATTACATAAAAAAGATTCTAATGAAATACATGCAANNAAATTNGATAAATGATAAATTTTTCTAGCTTCTACAACTGAATATAATCCATATGCAGACATNAATTGTGTGCCATTTAACAGAGCTAATCCTTCCTTGAAGGATAATANTATGGGGTCAATATTTATTTGGTTAGACTTGTTTNTTGAAATCACCATATCAGCTAAAGCAGCAAGAGGAGCAAGGTCGCCCGAAGCACCTAATGANCCCTGTTCACGAATAGNAGGCAATATATTATGATTANAGAAAAATATTAATCTATCTATCAATTCTAACCGAACACCTGAGTAACCTAAACTCAATGATCGAATTTTAAGTAATAAAATAATTTTTACAATTAATTCAGGCACATTATCACCAGTACCACAGTTGTGTGACTTGACTAAGTTTTTTTGCAATATTTCAATCTGGTTTGAATTAATCTGATAATTACATAAAGAACCAAACCCTGTATTCACACCATATATTAAATCATCACCATCTTTAATCCTTGCTTCAAGATATTCCCTGGATTCTCCAATTCTGTTAACAGAGTCTTTGGATAAAAAAATTTTTTTATCTGTTTTTGCTAATTTATAAATATTTAATAAGCTAATGTTGGGTTGTCCAATATCAAATTTATCGTTTATTAATTTCATAATATTTTAAGTAATTCATCGAAACTTAATAACTCTTGTTTCCCATTTAACATATTTTTAAGCATAATCTTATTTTGTTTAATTTCTTCCTCCCCTATCATAACAACAAATTTAGCTCCTCTTTTATTAGCGTAATTCATTTGTTTATTCAGCTTTACTGAGTCTGGATACAATTCAGATGAAATATTAAATTGACGCAGTTGTAAAATATATGATTGTGAAATTTTAGCTTCTTCCAATCCAAAATTAATGAACAAGCAATCTATATTATTATTAATATCATCAGGAAATAAGCCGGCATCATCTAATGTTAAACATAACCTGTCAAGCCCAAAAGACACACCTACTCCACTAACATCTTTAATATGAAATTTTTCTGTTAATTGATCATATCTACCTCCACCCAACAAACTNCCAATATTTCCACTTAAAGAACTTACTTCAAAAATTGAACCAGTATAATAATCAATACCTCTTGCTAAAGAAAAATCGATTTCAATATTTTGAACTAATGATAATTTCTGAATATTGTCAATTAAAAATGACAATTCTTCAAATCCTAACTGTAGATTATCATTGATAGTCAATGCTGATAAGATATATGATTTTTTGTCAGAAAATGAACCTTCTAATAAGAATAAATTTTTAATAAAATTGATATCTTTTTGAACAAAGCCAGAATCTAATAACAATTCACCAATCTTGTCTAAACCAATTTTATCTAATTTATCTATAATAATGCAGAATTTTGAAAAACTTATATTACTAACAAAAGATTCAAAAAGTCCTTCTAAAATTTTTCTGTTACTTATTTTTATAACCGTATTTGTTAATCCAAATTTATTCAATGTATAATCTACTAANNTGAGTAAATCAATTTCTAACCATAATGATTTACTACCAATAATATCTGCATCACATTGTGTAAATTGACGAAGCCGACCCTTTTGAGGTCTATCTGCACGAAACACAGATCCAATTTCATATCGTCGAAATGGAAAATTAATTGTTGATTGATTTTCAGAAACAAATCTTGCAAAAGGGACCGTTAAATCATACCTTAAGGCTTTATCGCTAATTAAGCTAGATAGCTCATTACAATTGATATTTTTAAGGTTTATGTCAATTTTATTAAGATAGTCACCACTACGTAATATTTGGAATATTAATTNATCACCATCATCACCATAACTTCCAAAAAGGTTTTCTCTCTTTTCAACTATTGAAGTTTGAATTGGAGAAAATCCAAATATTTCAAAGCTTTCTCTGATAACAGACAAAGCATATTCTCTTCTTTTAATTTGAAGAGGATTAAAATCAGGCATTCCACTTAAAGAAAATTTTTTTTTCATATTTCATAAATATTGACATAAAAATAAATAATCTTGAAATGTTATTAGTTATATATATTAATTTTGTTATAAACAACAGGTAAANAATGAACACAAACATCTATATCATTATATTTTTTTTAATTCAAATATGCTTAGGACAAACTACTAATCCTGTTTTTNATATTCAAGACNATATTGAAGCAACTAAAATAATTAACTCATATATTCAAGCTATTGGTGGTGAAAAAAAAATAAAAAGAATCAACACTTTACAAAAAAAAGTCAAAATAGAAATACAGAATTCTAATAGTGTGCAAATGAATACTACTATTCTATATAAAAAACCCAATTTATATAGTCACACATTAAGTGTAGGTGAACTTGGAAACGTTCAATCNACAAAATATGATGGTGTAAATTGTATTTTAAATCGTAATTATAATAATAATCATATATCAGAAAAAATAGAAGGCAAGCTATTNGAAGAAAAAAAAGAAGAATTCTANCCTTTTCCCATAATACAACTTAAAAATNCTAATAAACTATTTAAATTAATAGAGGTTGAAAAAAAATCTAATGACAATATATGTATAATTAAACTCATAGATTTTAATGACTTAGAAACAAATTTGTTTTTTAACGAAACAAATAAGCTTCTATCAATGAAACAAACTATTCATAACAATGTTGTAAAAACTATTAAATATAGAGATTATGANGAGTTTGAGGGAATAANATTNCCATTTANAGANTTACATACTATGACNATTAATGAAAAAATAGTTCAAGAAAGCATTAATCAAATNAATAAAATTGTAATCAATGAGGAGATAATGATTGATGAATTTCAATAAAAAAGGGCCTCTCGGCCCTTTTTATAAATCAATATATTTATTACTTATGCTTTTTTCACCAACGGAAGTCCCGTTCTAGCGCTTTCAACCACTTGTTTTCCAGCTGGTAAATCACATGCATTTGATCTTTGATCTCCTGCAAAGTAATAAATTGTTTGAGTTCTGCCACCTCTTAGGGTAACATCTTTTGAATGTAACCAGTAAGTTTTTCCCTTACTATTTTTGTGTGAATAAGCCATAATACTTAAGTTTTAATTAAAGTTCGGATTCAATATAGTAATTATTGTCGAATTCCTATCTATAAAAAATGTTTTTTTTTGCATAAAAAAGACTTTTTTGGATTTTTAAATGAATTATCACTGAAATTGATTCAAAAAAATCTATATAATAGCTCGAAATATACTTAAATTGTAATTCCAAAAACGACAATATGCAATTAAAAAATAACATGATTATTAATGGTAATTATCTATTTAAATATAGAGGACAAATACCTTTAATTCTATTAATATTATCTATACCTATTATCTGGCAAAATACTGACAATTATGTATATGAAAGTAACTTGAAATTAATTGGCTATATATCTGGCAGCTTTCTATCCTTATTAGGCTTATTGTTAAGATATTACACTATTGGAACCACTCCCGAGGGAACATCTGGAAGAAATCGCAATCAACAAGTTGCAAAATATTTAAATACTAGAGGTGCTTATTCCATAATTAGACATCCTCTTTATTTTGCTAACTATTTTATTTGGCTGGGACTCGCAATATTTTCTTTAAGTTACATATTCATAATCATTACAACTTTATTATTTATTATACATTATGAAAGAATAGTGTTAGTAGAAGAACAGTTTCTAGTTAATAAATTCAAAAAAAAATATGAGAATTTTTGTAAAATAACCCCTCTATTATTTCCGAATTTTAAAAATTTTAAAAAACCTAGATATACATTTTCCATAAAAAAAATAATAAAACAAGAATACTCATCAACCTTTAGCACAATTATATCATTTCTATATCTTGACTTTTTAATCAATATAACATACGCGATGAAAAATGTGGACTCCGCACATATGTACAATAATATCTATTTATATATTTTGATATTAGCTATAATTGGCTATATCACAATGTGTTTAAAATTCTTTAGGAAATATACTAGCTTGTTAGATGATTAATCTTCTTGTTAGATAATATATATAACAATACATAGGTAATACCTCCATTAATTATTATTAAGTCGTGACTAAACTGAAACCCATTAAAAATAATTTCATCATATTTGGATATAAGAAAAGAAATTCCTGGGGCTATGAGAACAATAAATGGAACATAGCTATCAACAACTTTTCTATTAGTAAACAATCCAAACATGAAAAGTCCTAATAAAGGACCATAAGTATAACCAGCTATTGCAAATAATGCATCTATGATACTAGAATAAGTATTTAAATAATTTACAAGTAGAATCATACAAAATAATAAGAATGAAATAAAAAGATGAACCGATATTCTTCGACGCAAAGAATAAGAAGATTTTTTATTATTGTTCATTTCTAAAAAATCAATACAAAATGATGTAGTCAAAGAAGTTAATGCCGAATCAGCACTCGAATAAGCTGCTGACATTAAACCTAAAAGAAATAAAACAAATACAAATACACCTAAACCACCACTATTCACAACTTGTACAAATAAATAATCACCAGCCTGAATATCTATATTGTAATTAAATGAATATTCATATAATAATGCACCTAAATACAAAAACAATATATTCACAAAAACCAATACGACACTAAATAAAACCATGTTTTTTTTAGCTTCATGTATATTAGTACACGAGAGGTTTTTCTGCATCATATCTTGATCCAATCCAGTCATAGCAATAGCAATAAACATACCTGTCAAAAAGGACCGAATAAAATGATTAAAACCATTAAAATCATCAAATGAAAATATTCTGAGATTTAAATTTTGATTTAAACTGTCTGCTATTGAAGAATAACTTAAATGTTGAAAAAGAACAATAATACACGTAAAAACTGTCAACAACATGAAAGTTGTTTGCAATGTATCTGTCCATATAATTGTCTTTATACCTCCCCTGTATGTATATAGCCAAATTAATATAATAGTAATTAATGTTGTAATAAAAAAGGGGATTCCTAATTGGTTAAATAATAATTCTTGTAAAACTAATGCGACTAGATATAACCTAACAGAAGCACCTAATAAACGAGATAAAAAAAAGCAACTAGCTCCACATTTATTTGAGTAATAACCAAACCTGTGCTTTAAATATTCGTAAATCGAGTATACTTTTAAATTATAATAAATTGGCATAAGAACATACGCAACAAATAAATAACCAGGTACATATCCTAACACCATCTGCATATAAAAAAATTCCCCATCTTTAACCATACCTGGAACTGATAGAAAAGTGACACCTGATAATGTGGCGCCAATCATACCATAAGCAACTATATACCACGGTGATTCTCGTTTCCCTAAGAAAAATGACTCATGGCTCCCACGCCCTTGAGTAATTTTAGCAATTAAAATTAAAATACTAAAATATAGTACGAGTATTGTAATTATTAATATTGGAGATAACATTTAACAAAGAAAAAAAATACTTTATAAAATCTATCATATTTTTCTATTTTTGATGTGTGAATTTTCCTTCTTCCCTAATAAAAAATGCTGTTGAAGCAATCTCGACTTTTCCTGGTATAGGTAAAAAAACAGCATTGCGATTAGCTATACATCTATTAAAAAACAAAAAACATGCTCATAATATATCTGAATCCATTAAAAAAATGGTAGAAGAAACTACGTATTGTCATAATTGTCATAATATTTCAAAAAACACTCTATGTGCTATTTGTACAAATGAAAAAAGAAATAAAACAACTATTTGCATTGTTGAAGATATTAGAGATGTTCTTGCACTTGAAAACACTATGCAATATAATGGTCATTATCATGTATTAGGTGGATTAATTTCTCCAATAGATGGGATTGGGCCAAACGAACTGAATATACAAAGCTTAATTGAAAAAATATCTCAACTCCATATTAACGAAATTATTTTTGCGTTATGTGCAAGTATGGAGGGAGAAACGACAAGTTATTATATTTATAAAAAAATACTGCCTTTTAATATTAATGTAACAACCATTTCTAAAGGTATTTCTATTGGAAATGAATTAGAGTACACTGATCAAGTTACATTAGGCAGAGCATTGATTAATAGGTATTCATTTGAAAAAACATTAAAATAATGACTTTATCAATTATTATAGTCAATTATAATGTCAAACATTTTTTACACCAGTGTTTGAAATCAATAGAAACAGCGACGAAAAATATTCAAACAGAAATCTTTGTTGTAGACAATAACTCTGTTGACAACTCAGTTAATATGTTAAATAATGAATTTTCATACATAAATCTTATTATTAATAATGAGAACGTAGGTTTTGCAAAAGCCAATAATCAAGCTATTACACGAGCAAAAGGAAAGTATATTTTATTATTAAATCCTGATACTATTATTCAAGAAAACACTTTACATGAAACAATAAATTTTTTTGAAGAACATCCAGAAGCTGGAGGCCTCGGTGTTAAAATGATTGATGGAAATGGTAACTTCTTACCAGAATCTAAAAGATCTTTACCAAACCCTAGCATTGCTTTTTATAAAATTTTTGGATTAAGTCGATTGTTTCCAAAATCTAAAAAATTTGGACAATATCATCTTAATTATATGGATGAAAATGAAATATGTGAAATTGATGTTATATCAGGTGCATTTTTCATGACTAGAAAAGTTGTGATAAATAAAATTGGCATGTTAGATGAATCTTTTTTTATGTATGGCGAAGATATTGATCTATCATACAGGATACAAAAAAGTGGATATAAAAATTTCTATTTTCCAAAAACTAGCATAATTCATTATAAAGGTGAAAGCACTAAAAAAACAAGCGTAAATTACATTTTTATGTTTTATAATGCGATGATTATTTTTGTTAAAAAACATTATGTTCAAACAAAAGCTAAGCCATTAATTTTAATAATAAACATAGCAATATTTTTAAGAGCATTTATTTCAATAATTAAACAATTAGTTATTAAACTTACACAACCTATTATTGATGCTATATTAATTTTTATGGGGCTCTATTTTTTACAAAAAATGTGGGCAATTAATTATTTTTTAAACAAAGACTATTACAATGATAGCATGTTGCAATATGCTATTCCTCTATATGCTGCTTGTTGGCTGAGTGGTGTTTATATTCAAAGTGGATACAAACGTCCACTAAAACCAATTAGAGCAGTGAAAGGTGTACTATTAGGAAGTGTAACAATCCTAATATGTTATGGGTTATTACCGGAAACATTACGGTTTTCGAGAGCTTTAATTTTGTTGGGATCAATTTGGACTATTTGTTCCCTTGCTATGATTAGATATCTTATAAATATCTTTAATGGGTCGAATCAACAAGCAAAGAGAATTGGTATCGTTGCAGAAAAAGATGAATTTAAAAGAATATTTAAAATTATTCAAAATACACATCCTAATATCAAATTTATAAAACAAATAAATACGATTAAAAAAGACACTGAATCATTGGGAAACATTCAACAATTAAAAGAAATATTAAAGATTCACAAGCTGAATGAATTAATCTTTTCCGCTAAAGATGTAAATGCTAATGAAATTATGCAACACATGTCTAATGTCAATAAAAATTTATCTATTAAGATTTCACCCTCTGAAAGCACTTTTGTGATTGGTAGTAATTCTATTCATACACAGGGTGACTTATATCTATTAAATAATCACATGTCGAAGAAGGGGTCTATAAAAGGTTTTTTTCAAAAATATATAGACTTTTTTAAGTAGATTTACATGTTTGAAAATATTAACCTATGAGTAAAGTTGAATTAATTATGCCAAAAATGGGCGAAAGTGTCGCCGAAGCAACTATAATAAAATGGGTAAAGAATATTGGAGATTCAATAGAATTAGATGAAACCATTGTAGAAATAGCTACTGATAAAGTAGACTCTGAAATACCATCAATTGCTAAAGGGGTATTAGTAGAAAAAAAATATCAAGAAAATGATATTGTAAAAGTAGGAGAAGTAATTGCAATTATTGAAGACATTAACACATCTGTTTTCGAAGAAAAAACTATTGTTAAAAAAGAAGAAGAAATTACGAAAGAAGAATCTATTGATAAACAAACAGAAACGCAAACAACAAATTTAAAATTATCAGCAATAGAGACTGAGGGAGAGAAATTTTGGAGAGAAAGTCAAGAACAAGAGTCAAAGAGGCCAACATCAAAAGTTAATCATACATTATTAAATCAATTTTTATCACCATTAGTAAAAAATATTGCAAAAAAAGAAAATATATCTGATAAAGAATTAAGTAATATTAATGGTAGTGGAAAAGATAGACGCATTACAAAAAAAGACATATTAAATTATCTAGATAATAAAGTTGACAAGGATATAAAGCAGGAGCAAAACCCAAGCTTTACAAGTACAAAAGATCATGCATCAACTGGAAATATACAATATAATAGTGGTGATGTCGAAATTATTGAAATGGATAGAATGAGAAAGATTATTGCTAAACATATGGTTGATAGCAAATCTATATCTGCACACGTAACATCGTTTGTTGAGGCTGATGTGTCAAAAATAGTTGAATGGCGAAATAGAATTAAAAATAAATTCTTAACACGAGAAAATGAAAAAATAACATATACACCTATAATATTTGAATCGATTATTAAATCAATCATTGACTTTCCTTTAATTAATATATCTGTAGATGGTGAAAATATTATAAAACATAAAAATATCCACTTAGGTATGGCAACTGCTTTAGCAAATGGTAATCTAATTGTTCCAGTAATTAGAAAAGCACAAGAAAAAAATATATTAGGGTTAACTAAGTCTGTAAATGACTTAGCACAACGTGCACGTGAAAATCAACTACAACCTGATGAAGTTAGTGGCGGAACATTTACAGTAACAAATGTGGGTTCATTTGGTAGTATTATGGGAACACCTATTATTAACCAACCACAAGTAGCAATACTAGCATTAGGTAAAATTCAAAAAAAAGCAACAGTAATTGAAACAGAATTTGGAGACACTATTGGTATTAGATCAAAAATGTTTCTTTCTTTATCTTATGATCATAGAGTTGTTGACGGCGCATTAGGCAGCCAGTTCTTGAAAAGAGTGGCTAGTTATTTAGAATCATTTGACACATCCAGAGAGATATGAAAATAATTTGTGTTGGTAGAAACTATAAAAAACATATAGTGGAGCTAAAAAATAAAATACCAGAAGAAATTGTTTTCTTCTTAAAGCCAGAAACTACTATTCCACAAAAAAATCAACCATTTTTTATTCCAGATTTTTCAAATAATGTCCATCATGAAATTGAAATTGTAATTAAAATCAATAAAACTGGTAAACATATTCAAGAAAAATTTGCTCATAGATATTATGATGAATTAACATTGGGTATTGATTTTACAGCACGAGACATACAGGAAAAACTTAAAAAAGAAGGTAAACCTTGGGAAAAAGCTAAATCTTTTGATGGATCTGCTCCTGTAGGTAGATTTATTAAAAAAAATACTGTTTATAATATACATGATTTAAATTTTAAACTCCTAGTGAATAACAAACAAGTACAATGCGACAATTCCAAAAATATGATATTTTCAATTGATCAAATCATTAGTTATGTTTCAAAATTTATTACCTTAAAAAAAGGGGATCTCATCTTCACCGGCACCCCATCTGGAGTCGGTAGAGTAGAAAAAAATGATATTTTAGAAGGTTATTTAGAAAATGAAAAACTTATTGAAACAATAGTGAGATAAGTCATTATAATAAATGAAATAAATCATTCACACCTGGATATCTACTTACTAAAAAACCTTCAGCATAATCCGATGAAATAAATCTACCTAAATCTTGAGATCGATTAGATATCAATTCTAAAAAAGATTTTTTTGATATTAGAGTTTCTGACTCTTTCGATTCTGGATTATAAAATTGAGATGCATAACATTTAATTATTTCCATCTTTTTTTTCATAAAAGGTGAAATATCTACAATAAAATCAGGTTTTGTATCATTATATTGAATGTAATTATAAATAACTCTTGGCCTAAATGGAGGTTGTGAAATATTTTGAAACTCAGTATGAATTTTTTCTAAACCAGCTAAAAAACAAGCGTCATAAACTAAACTAGCTGCTCGTCCATGATCTGGATGTCTATCTTCAGGCGCATTACAAAGCACAATATTAGGACGATAGTATCGAATTTTTTTTATAATCTGTAATTTATTTTGCTTATTATTTTCAAAGAAACCATCTGAAAATATAAGATTATCTCTAAAAGTAATATTCATTTTTTTTGCAGATAACTGACTCTCAGAATCCCTTATAGATGCTGTTCCTCGTGTACCTAGCTCTCCTCTAGTTAAATCTATAACTCCTACTTTATAACCTAATGATATCTGACGTAGAATAGTACCCGAACACCCTAATTCTACGTCATCAGGATGTGCACCAAAAGCTAAAATATCTATGTTACTCATTACCCTATACTCTAATCCAATTATTAAACTTAAAAAAACTGAAAACTGAGATTAAACCTAATCCTATATATGTTGGTAATACAAAACTTGGTATAGGAAATGGATCTCCAGCAGCATAAGAGTGTAGTCCGTCTAAATAAAAGTTTACTCCAAAATATGTCATTAAAATAGAGCTGAAACCGAATAAAGAACATAGATTAAACCAATAAATATATTTTTTTGATTTCAATAATCTTATATGCAATATTAATGCATACACAAGACAACTCACTAATGCCCATGTTTCTTTTGGGTCCCAACCCCAATATCTACCCCAAGATTCATTAGCCCAAACACCGCCTAAAAACGTGCCTATAGTTAATAAAAACAATCCTATCATCATAGATTGTTCATTAATAACAGTAAGAGTAGATACATTAGATTTAATTTGAGACTGATTACTAAATCCAATTAAAAGCAGGTTTAATAAACCAAGAAATGCACATAATCCAAAAAAACCATAACTAGATGTGATGACCGAAACATGTATCATTAACCAATAAGATTTTAACACAGGTACTAAATTTGTAATCTCTGGATTTAACCAATTTAAATTAGCAACAAACAGTAACATAGAGGCTACCAAAGAAGAAGCTACTAAGGTGAAATTNGATTTTTTNGAAAAGACAATTCCTGCTAACATAGTAGCAAAGGCAATAAAAATAACTGATTCATACGCATTGCTCCAAGGTGCATGTCCTGATATATACCATCTTAATGCTAAAGCAGATAAATGAAAACAAAAAGCTCCAAAAATAGNATATTTAATCAATAAAATAACTCTAGAAATTGATTTNTTAGAATAGAAAATATCAATAAGCAACACTGATAACATAAATAATCCAATCAAAAGATAGCACATAAATAATCTTGTCCAACCAAAAGGTTTTAACTTATTATATAATATCTCTAAATTAACTTTTCTATTTGATGGTAAAATAGATTCAGCATGATCTTGTTGATAGTTATTAATAAAATTAATCATNGAATGGGCTGAACCCCAATCCCCATCAGCAAATGCTGTATAAATCACATCCCTATATACAGCTTTAAAACTAGCAGTCTTAGATGTATCTACCCCAGGTACATTCATGGCGACATCTGACTGCCAAAAGTCAGCTGTTGATGTTTTTGATGGAAATAACTTAATTAATTGATCTGAAAAAATTAGAGAACATATATTGACTCGTTCATCTACATCTATAATTTGTTTATCAAACTTGGTCCTATTAATGGGTTTTTTTGAATAAGCTGCGTCAACATACGGTGTTAAAACATAATTATTATTCGAAAAAAAGGACACAAATGATACATAAGGACCTTCTTGCGTCAAAATACTTAAAACTTGTGGATCTGACACTTTAATAATGGGTATTATTTGCCATAATAATGGGTCAACAATCATACCAAGAATAATTTGCGTTGACGTTTGATTATAAAAAGTCTCTTTTCTAGATATTTTTCTTAATAATTCTGAAGATACAGTATGGAAAGGTTTAATTCTATCAGTAGCATCTTGAACAGAAACTTTATCAAATAAATCTGCATGATCTTGTATGATAATTCTACTATTTAATAATGTATCCAATGATATTTTAGAATCTAGAGCTGGTGAAAAATGAAAAAAGAAAAAAGAAAAAAGAAAAATGAGGTTTTTATGAATCATAACTAAAGATTATTGTCTGTTTAAAATATTAATTCTTGAAAATCTAGAAAGCATTAAACTTAACACTGATAATAGTAAAGATAAATAGCCGAAATATGTTACCCCAGTACCTAGTTTATCTTTATTAACTGAAAGTATTGTACCCTTTTCATCTGGGTCATAAGATGATTGAAAAAACCTATAACCTTTATAGTTCAATACATTATTCATAAAAATTCTGTAATCAAATTGTGTATCTCCATCCAAAACTTGAATTTCACTAGCAAAAGAAGATGGACTATCAGACCCTGGATAACGTTCTAATTGAAAATCTTTTAAAAAGATACCAAATGGTAAAGATCGAATTCTTGAACCATATGATAAAGAAAAAAATAAATTATTAAATTTAAAATATTGCTTTGACGCAATAGTGCCTTTTGAACCATATAAATCAACAATAGTATCTTGATTAAAAACACTAAGCTTAATCTTTAATAAATCTAATTTAGTATCATCATTTTTAATTCCAAAAGACTTGCTTTTTAAAATGGCATTATTAAAATCATTTTTAAATACTAAGTTTTTATCTAAAACAGTATATAATGTTTTCTTATTAAACTTATGTGTGGTATTTTTAACTAGAACACCTTTTGCTTGATTTGACATCTTCATAAATTCCACATCATATTTAGAGACAAAGTAAAATGCTGAATCTTCTTTAAAGATATGAAGTTCTGAGTCTAGGTCAAGATTAAAACTAACACTTAAATTATTAATATTCTTTTGAGTATTCTCTAATATATATTCTGATTGCATTCCACCAGCAGAAGATGGTATAATTAACTCTAATATATTAGAACCATTAAGTACATTTTGAACTAGTTTATCTACTGGGTCATGTATAAAGTCTATGTACTCTATCTTAATTTGGTGATGCTTAAATTTTACAGGAATTGTAAACTTGTTATTAGTAATTGATGACGGCAGTAATTCTTTTTGGCCCAAGTATTGGTCTTCACCATCGTGAATTTTAAATTCTAAAAATTGATTACTAGATATAAATTGATTATTTAAAGACCCTTCTCGTATTCGCATAACACCTTCTTCACTTACATACCTAGTAATGCCTGCACCAATAATAATAAATATGAAAGAAAGATGGAGGAATAAAACTGGCACTTTTCTTAAATGATATAATTTATATTGAAAAATATTATACATAAAAATGGAACATAGAAAAACTAAAATTAATTCCATCCACCAACTATTAAATACTAATGCCCTAGCTGCAGTAGTACCATAATCATTTTCAATAAAAGTTGCGAAACCGATAGCACAAGCATATATACACATAAGTATGAGAGCCGATCTAACAGAAAAAAAAGAATTAAAATACTTATTCAAAATTGAAAATATATTAAGAATACAAAAGTATTTATTTTTATACTTATATTAACATTAATATGATTAAAAAAATTTCATTTATTGGCTCTGGCAACGTAGCAACACACTTAGCACTAGCTTTTCAAAAAGTTAATATCAAAATTATACAAATAGTTTCACGAAATGAGAAAAGTGGAAAATTGTTAGCAAAACATACAAATGCTTTATTTAACTCTAATATTAAAAATTTATTAAAAACAGATTTGATAATCATTTGTGTAAATGATGATAGCATAGCTTCTGTGGCTAAACAAATTCCAGATTTACCGATAGTTCACACATCTGGAAATAACTCTATAAAAATATTTAACGATAAAATAAATGCTGGGGTTTTTTATCCATTACAAACATTCAGTAAAGAGACACCCATTGATTTTAAGACAACTCCAGTATGCGTTGAAGGAAACAATTCTTCTTTTGAAAAGAAAATAGTAAGATTAGCTCAGAAAATTTCTAATAAAGTGTATTCTATTAATTCTGAAAAACGTAAACATTTACATTTATCCGCAGTGATTGCATCTAATTTTTCAAATTTTTGTTACTTAATAGCAAAAAAACAATTAGATAGTGAAAATTTGAAATTCGAATTATTAAAACCTCTCATTCTAGAAACTGCAAAAAAAATAATAAACACTAATCCAATACTAACTCAAACTGGACCAGCCAAAAGAGGTGACAAAAAAGTTATTAAAGAACATTTAAAAGTTTTAAAAGATGATAATTATAAAAAAATCTATAAATTATTATCTGAAAATATATTAAAAGAATATGAAAAGTGAGTATAAAGAGCAACTGAAAAACATAAAAGCCTTTGTGTTTGACGTAGATGGAGTATTAACAAATGGAAACCTATATATTTTTCCCAATGGGAAATTAATAAGAAAAATGAATGCTAAAGATGGGTATGCATTAAAATTAGCTATTAAAAAACAATATATAATTGGTATTATTACCGGAGGTAGAGAAGAAGAAATAAAAACAAGATTAGAAAGATTAGGNGTTCATGAAGTGATGTTAAAATCACATGACAAATTACCTGATTTGAAAAAAATTATCGCAAAATATAAATTAAAAAAAGAAGAAATTTTATATATGGGAGATGATATTCCTGATTTGGAAGTGTTAAAATATGTTGGCTTCAGTAGTTGTCCAAACGATGCTGTACAAGAAATTAAACAACATTGTGACTATATTTCAAATAGAAATGGTGGTGAAGGTTGTGTGCGAGATGTTATAGAACAAGCATTAAAAGTTGCTGATAAATGGGATTTAGATGGACAAATTAAATACTAACATACGTATCATTTTAGGTTCTAAGTCTCCAAGAAGAATAGAATTGTTAAAATTAATGGGACTAAATATTAAAGTACGACAATTAGATGTTGATGAAACTTANCCACAATCATTATCACCTATTCAAACTGCATTATTCTTGTCAAAGAAAAAGGCTAAATCATATAAGATTTATGATAACGAAGTATTAATATGTGCTGATACGATTGTATATATTAAAAATTTNATTCTTGAAAAGCCTAAAACTAAAAATGAAGCGCTAAGAATGTTAAAAAACATATCTAACAAAAGACATTTTGTGGTAACAGGAGTTACCATAAAAACAACAACAAAAGCAATTTCATTTTATGAGAGAAGTGTAGTCTATTTTAAAAAATTATCTAAACAAGAAATGGAATTTTATATTAATAATTACAATCCATTAGATAAAGCAGGAGGATATGGAATACAAGACTGGATTGGGCTAATTGGAATTAGTAAAATTTCAGGATCTTTTTACAATGTTATGGGACTACCNACATTCCAAGTGTATGAACAGTTAAATAAGCTGATAAAATGAATGCTTTCAAAGATATATTAATAACATTTTTTCCTATTTTAATCTTGATTTTAATGTTAGTTTTTAATGTTGTTTATTTTNAAAATTCNCTTCAGGGTCCTAATCAAATAGCATTAGTAATATCTACATTAGTTGCTAGTGCAATAGCATATAGCANNTCAATCACTATCAAAGAGTTAGGNNTTGGTGTTATTGAAAGCATAAAATCATCTTTCAATGCGATAATGATATTATTAATCATTGGTGGCCTAACTGCTACCTGGATACTGTCTGGTATAGTACCTGCTATGATTTATTATGGNGTGGAGTTAATTAATCCNGATTTTTTTCTTGTAACAACATGTATAATTTGTGCAGTAGTATCTATAGCAACCGGAAGCTCATGGACAACAGCTGCTACTGTTGGAGTAGCATTAATTGGAGTTGGAAACTTACTNTCAATNAATAGTAGCCTAGTAGCTGGAGCAATTCTATCTGGAGCNTACTTTGGAGATAAAATGTCGCCCTTGTCTGAAACTACAAATCTAGCGCCATCTGTNTCAGGAAGTAATTTAATTAATCATATTAAATATATGACACANACAACAATACCAACAATANTAATTACTTTATTAATATTTTTTTTTATTGGTGTTAGCGATCAAAAAACAATAGTTTCATTAGATGAAATGCATGTNTTTTTAAATGTAATAACATCTTATTTTTATATTGGATTTGAATTATTTATGTTACCACTATTAGTTGTAATATTAATATACAATAAATTTTCAGCAATTAGCACATTGTTAATAGGCCTTTTTGCAGGAGCATTATTTGCCTACATTTTTCAAATCGAATTAATAACTCAAATCAATATTGCCGCAAATAATAATACTTTAGAAACAATTATTCAAACGGTTTTTTTAGGAACAGACATAGATTTAAATAATCAAAGCATGAATGCTCTATTAGATAAAGGAGGGGTAATTGGAATGCTATGGATTATTTTACTTGTATTAACTGCTATGGCATTTGGAGGAGTAATGTATGCTGGAGGTTTTTTGAAAAAAATTACAAGCCTATTAGTTTCNAAAGCATCATCCCACGCATCTATTATTACCTCTACCACTGGATCTTGTGTTTTTTTTAATCTTACTACATGTGATCAATATCTAGCAATAGTAATCCCTGGAAGAATGTTTAAAGAGGTATATGAAGAACATGGTTTAGCCTCCACTAATTTAAGTAGAACAATTGAAGATAGCGGAACAGTAACCTCAGTTCTTGTGCCTTGGAATAGTTGCTCTGCATATCATTCAACTACATTAGGAATTGATCCAATATCATTTATTCCATTTTGTTTTTTTAACCTAATATCTCCATTTATGACCTTGTTGTTTGCTTATTTAAATATAAAAATTGAAAAAATAAAACATGCTAAAAAAGAATAAACGTTTTCAATACAAGCCTATATACAATCAAAACAGTCGATCTTATTTTAGAAAAAAATCNAAAAATCATAATTACAATTTTCGACTTATAATAATATTAATAATATTATTTTTGCTTACATACCTTATATTAGGTTCTTGAGATTGAAAAAGATTATTAACATATTATCTAAAGAGGTAATTAACCAAATTGCCGCAGGAGAAGTTATTCANCGTCCTGCCTCAATTGTAAAAGAATTGATAGAAAACTCTATCGATGCACAAGCAAAAAACATAGAAGTTATCATTAAAGATGCTGGGAAGAAACTTGTTCAAATTATTGATGATGGTACTGGAATGACCCCCGATGATGCTACAATCTGCTTCCACAAACATGCTACCTCAAAAATTCAAAAAACCATTGATATTATGCATATATTAACNATGGGTTTCCGTGGTGAAGCATTAGCATCGATAGCATCNATAGCTGATGTGGAATTAAAAACAAAAACTGATGATGATAAAATTGGNACACTTATTAATATCGACAATTCGAAAATTAAAAAAAATAAAAAAATAACTACTCCAACCGGAACATCTATATCAGTTAAGAATCTTTTTTTCAATATCCCTGCGAGAAAGAATTTTTTAAAATCAGATAAAATTGAAATGAAACACATATTGGAAAGTTTTATTCAATTGTCAATTTCACATTATCAGATTGGATTTAAATTGATTAATAATGGAAAAGTAATCTACAATCTATCTGCCACAAATTTAAAACAACGTATCATTCAATTATTTGGAAAAAGATATAATGAAAAAATTTTACCANTAAAAGAAAAGACTAGCATTGTTTCAATTGATGGTTTTCTTGGAAACCCACTAGATGCTCGAAAAACAAGAGGAGAACAGTTTTTATATGTAAATAATAGATTTATAAAATCTTCATATCTAAATCATGCAATCAAAAATGCTATGATGAATATAATTACCCCAGATCAACATCCATCTTATTTTATTTTCCTAACTATCAATCCTTCTACTATAGATGTTAATATTCATCCCAACAAAACAGAAGTGAAGTTTGAAGATGAAAAAGCTATTTACCAAATATTAAAATCAACATGTAAAAAATCTATCGGAATGTATAATATTACTCCAAGTCTTGATTTTAGTATTGAGGAAACNTTTGAAATTCCTGTCGAAATTCAAAAAACGTTGCCTCGAGAACCAAAATTAAAAATAAATAAAAATTTTAATCCATTTCATGAAGATGATTTTCAAGCGAAAAAAAACACTGAGTTAATGCACCAGTTATTTGTAAATGAAGAGAAAAATAATATAAATAACATAATGAATATAGATGGGAATTATGCTCTTTTCACTCTAATAATCAACAGCAAACAAGTGTTAAATTTAATGGATAAAAAAAGATCAATGCAACGAGTAGTCTATGAAAAAACGATTAGATTATTAAAAAATAAAAAAAAAGAATCACAAAAATTAATTCAACCATTTGAAATCACCCTCAATTCATTAGATATTGAGCTTCTTAAAGAACATAGAAATACTATACAATCATTGGGATATAACATTAATGATATTACAAAAAAATCATGTCTAGTAAATGCTCTTCCTGCAGGACTAGACTCATTAAATCTAAAAGAATTATTTGATCATTTGTTAGAAGAATTAAAAAATAATAATGACGACATTAAGGAAAAACTAATAGATACAATAGCTATAAAAGAAGCATATANTATATCAAATAAAATAAATAGTTTCAATATGTCTAATAATGATAGTTTGAAAGCATTTATTAACACTCTATTAGATTGTAAAATGCCATTTATAGGTATTCANGGAAAACCATGTGTTATTAATATTGAACCTAATCTTTTTTTTAATTAAATATGAATTTCTTTAAACCTCAACGTTTTAATATACTACCTGCAGTAGTAAAAAATATTCTAATTATCAATTGTATATTATTTTTAGCTACTACGACATTAAGTTTGCAAGCAATAGATTTGAAAAATTTATTAGGATTACATCACTGGAAATCAAGCTCATTTGAAACATGGCAAATTATATCTCACATGTTTATGCATGGTAATTTTACACATTTGTTCTTTAACATGTTTGCTGTTTGGATGTTTGGTACACAATTAGAAAATCTATGGGGTGCAAAAAGATTTTTAAAGTATTATATACTTACTGGACTTGGTGCAGCATTATTGCACTTTGTTATATTTAATTTTTTTCAATTGCCTAACACACCTTTTCACTATCAGAATATACTAATTGAACGACACACTGTTTTAGGAGCTTCAGGCTGTTTGTTTGGATTATTGGTAGCCTTTGGATTATTATTTCCAAACACGAAACTATTCTTTATACTTATACCATTTCCAATAAAAGCAAAATATTTTGTCATTATATATGGGTTAGCAGAATTATATTATGGTATACAAAACAATCCATATGATAATGTTGCACATTTTGCTCATTTAGGAGGCATGCTTTTTGGTTTCATAATAATAAAATACTGGAAATGGTCTAATAAATACTAANAATGAATTTATTTAAAACAATTAAAAATAATAACTACCTGAATAATATTATATATATCAATATAATGGTATTTATTATGATTAACTTTTATTATGTTTTAATATTTTTATTTAAAACAGAAACCAAGTTAATTTTTTACTTAGGCCTATCAGCTAATNTAGATTTACTATCAAACAAACCTTGGTCAATTTTAACATATATGTTTGTGCATGAAGATCTATTACATCTTATAATAAATCTTTGTTGGCTATATTTTGGTGGAAAAATATTTATTAATTACTTAAATTCCAGAGATCTTTTATCAACATATATTATGGGCGGATTATCAGGTGCAGCTATTTATATGCTCTCGTTTAATATCTTTCCCGTATTTGAAGNTGTAAAAATGAATTCATTGGCTATAGGTGCATCAGCATCTGTTTTAGCAGTTTTATTTGCATCAGCAACACATACTCCAAACTTTCCAATCAATATATTTTTTTCTAAAAGTATAAAACTTAAACATATTGCAATGCTAGCAATAATGATTGATATACTTAGCATACCTGAAGGCAACTCAGGTGGACATATAGCACATATTGGAGGAGGTTTATATGGATTTTTATATGTTTATTTGAAAAAATATAATATCAATAGTAATTATCTAATTGATAATATACTATTCTTCTTNAAAAGAAGGAATAANCAATTTATATATTCTAAAAAAGAAAATGACTATGAATATAATTACAGAAAGAAAAATGAACAAAAAAGAATAGATTCCATATTAGATAAAGTNTCNCAATCNGGTTATGACAGTTTATCTAAAGAAGAAAAAGANACTTTNTTTAATCAGAAATAACATTTTTTTTTACTGTTTTTAATGATAATGAATTCATACTATTGATAGACATCCCGGTAATCTTTGTTGAAACTAAACGAACCACATAATCATAATATAAAGGAATAATTGTTGCCTCTTCAATAAGGATATTTTCCATTTGATCAAACAAATCACATCTAGTAAATATATCATTAGATTGAAAAGAAAGTTCATATAAGCTATCGTAAATCTCATTTTGAAAATGTGTATAATTTGGGCCAAAAGGACTTTTATTTTTAGAGTAAAATAAAGACAAGAAGTTCTCAGGGTCAGGATAGTCTCCAATCCAAGATGCTCTAAAAAAATAAGCAGCGCCTGAAGAAAACAAATCTCTATGAACAGCAGGAGAAGATATTTCAATATTAATTTTAATATCAAATTTAGCTGCACTATATTGAATGAATTCACAAATATCAAGATAATCCTGTGTAGTATGTAAAGTTACTTCATAGTTATCATGAGGAATATTGTTTAAAAATTTATATACGGAATCTGGACTATAAAAGAAACCATTAACATTATAACAGTTAGATAAAACTTTTGGAACAAAACCTGCATTAGCTGGCAAAACTAACCCATTACGTAAATATTCTGTCATAATTAAACGATCAAAACTATAATTTAATGCTTTCCGAAATGATTTTAACATAAGTGGATTATTATTTGTTTTAGCTTTATTAATATTAATTCCCAAATATTCTGTATTAAGGTAAGGGGTTGTCAACATATAAAAACGCTCTTTATAATCATTTAACAACTCTCCCTTCTGATTTAAAAACTCATCTTTAAAAGCATTATCTAAACCAGAAACGAAATCGAATTTTCCTAAAATAAAATTCATAAAAACAGATTCTTTTTGAGTTATAAACGATATGGAAATACCATCTAAATACGGTAATCGATTATTACCTTGAAATTCAAAGTAATTATGATTTTTAAGCAATATTAATTTTTCATTTTGTTTCCAGTGTTTAAAGTAAAACGGGCCTGTCCCAACAGGATTTTTTGAAAATGATGACCCAAAATAATCAACTGCCTCAAATGGAATAATAGAAAAATAATTCATCGAAAGTAAACCTAAAATACCTGGAAATGGATTATTTAAAGAAATTTCTAATATCGTATCATTAATAGCACGTGTATTTTTTAAATCTATATAATCTAATACCCAGGCACCTGGTGATAAAATATTGACATCATTTAAACGTGAAATGCTATATATAAAATCTGAAGCATTTAATAATCTCGTTGAGTCTCGACCAAAACAAGGGGAATTATGATAATAGATATTATCATTAAGTATAAAAGTATATTTTAAACCCTCATCTGATACAAACCACTCTTTAGCAACAGAAGGTTGCGGCGAAAGATTACTATCTAATTCTATTAAAGTATTGAAAATTTGAGTAGTTGCCCATATATTAGGCTGATTATTACTGAAGACTGGATCTAAAGAAGTAATTGATGCAGTCTCGTTATATCTAAAAATATTATCATTAATCTGTTTTTTTTCTAAACAAGATGCAAAAAACAAGAAAATAAGAAAAAGAAATATGTGAAAATAATACATAGTTAAAACTAAATATAAAAAATAATTATCTTTGTGTCCCTANNCCTGANTTGGCGNGGTAGCTCAGNTGGTNAGAGCGCAGGATTCATAACCCTGAGGTCGGGAGTTCAAATCTCCCCCTCGCTACTAAAAAACACTCAACGAGTATTAATTAGATTTAACAAATCATCTAAAAGTGTTGTGTCACTAGGCCTCTTTGCATTTGAATTTATTATANTACCATTTCTATCGATTAAAATATAACGAGGGATACTAGAAACTCCAAAATAATCACTAGCACTATTAATTTTATTTGATGGAGAGATAAATTGATAACCATCAAGATTTAAACTTTCTATACTCTCTTTCCATTTTTTATAATCAGTATCAATAGATATATAAATAAATTTGATTTTTTTTAATTCTCTTTTAGATAATTTTTTTTGCAATTCCTTAGCATAAGGAAATTGTTTTCGACATGGACCACACCAACTAGCCCAAATATCAACATATAAGAATTTACCACTAAAATCACTTAACGACACATTGTTTCCATTGACATCCTCTAAATAAAAATTTGATGCAATAAATTGGCTATTGTTAGCTTCATTTTTATCTATTAAAAAATTTTCAGAAGCTAATAAAACACNAACATCCCTTTTTGTTAAATGTGTCCTACTTAATAGNTTATTTAAGTATTTAATAGTTTGTTGACTTAAAAAAGAATGGTAATTATTAATATAGGTTTGAAAAAAATCAAACAATAAATCCTCTGGACAATTATCAACCACAAAATCAAAAAGATAAGTGCTAAATAACTGAAAATCTTCAGTATTTAAATATTGATAATTATGTACTGCAAACAATATTAATGAATTGAAAACATAATTTTGGAATATGTCTAATTGATAATAAGTATCATCAGACAGATCATTTTNAAACCTTTCCCAATCTAATAAATTAATATTAATATCTATATGGAATGGTATTGCTTGTGTAGTATCTTTTACTTCTCGTATTAAATAGGTACTTATAGCATTCAAATATTCATATTTCAACAGTCTGCTAAAATAATGTTTAGAATAAGTACTTAATAAATCAAATTTTTGGTGATTTTGAGAAAATTGAAAAACTTCATTATTTAATAATTTGTATAATTTAATTTCAAATTCGTCAGAAGATAAATTGGATAATAATAATGTGTTCATTTTCGAATTATATAATTTATAATAATCGTTAATGAAATAAATGAAATCTGCATATTCACCTATTACTACAAAACTATTATCTTCCAATATACTGAACTCAAGATGAGAATCATTAATAATAAATAAATAATACACATTTTCACCTTTAGTAAGTTGAAATAAATTGTTCTGATTTGTGTTTATAAAGATACTAGTGTCATTATAAATAGTAGTATGATCAGTATCATTAGAAGAGCTATGTAATGACACTGGACTCATATTATTTAATTTAATTTGTAAGTTATATTCTTCTTGGCCAAATAAAAAGATTGGAATAAATGATAAAGAGAAAAATAAATATATTCGAGACATATAATAAAATTGTAACAATTATAATTTCCATATATACAAATAAAATTGTGGCAAAATAAATGTATATTGAAAAAAATAATGATTGACAGATGAAAAAGTACGAATTAGAATTTCAAATCAGGTCTTCTGTAAATATTCTCTTTAATTGTTTAAGCACACCTAGTGGACTATCTGAATGGTTTGCTGATGATGTAAATTGCAACCGAGATATTTATACATTTATCTGGGGTGAATCCCAACAAGAAGCACAATTAATCACGAGTTCTAATAATCATCTTGTGAAATTTCGATGGACTGACTTTCCACAAAACACATTTTTTGAATTTAGAATTGAAATTGATGAGATTACAAATGATGTAATATTAAGAGTATCAGACTTTGCTGATGAAGAAGAAATTGAAGAGGGCAAAGATTTATGGATTAGTCAAATTAACACATTAATGAAGAATTTAGGTTCATAATTTTAATACAAAATTAGATTTGAACATATTTAAAAAATTTATTTTCTCTTCTTTTGTTCGTCCTTTTTGCTTGACATTTTCAATAGTAATTATTATTCTCTTAATGCAATTTCTATGGAAATATATTGATGATTTAATTGGAAAAGGATTAGAATGGTATATTATTCTTGAATTACTATGGTACTCTACAATTACATTAATCCCAATTGCACTACCATTAGCCATACTATTAGCATCTATGATGTTAACAGGTAATTTGTCAGAAAATTCTGAACTAACTGCTCTCAATTCATTAGGCAAACCATTTACCTACATAATTAGTCCTCTTTTTTTATTCACACTTTTAATTGCAATAAGCTCTTTTCTCATATCTAATTATGCTATACCTTATGCAAATTTAAAAGCTACAACATTAATGTACGATATCATGCAAAAGAAATTAAATATTAATATTCAAGAAAAAGTATTTTTTTCTGACATTGAGGGTTATAGTATAAGAGTCGATAAAAAAACATCCAACAACCTAATGGAGGGAATTATTATATATGATTATACAGAGAAAAAAGGAATTAAAAAAATATTTAGTGCTCAGACTGGGCAAATGTCAATAACAAATAATAATCATTTTCTATTAATTGACTTATATAATGGTGAAAGTTATAATGAATCTATCGATAATGATGAGGAATATATTTTAAAAACCACATTTCAACAATACAATTTAGCAATTGATTTATCATCATTTAAAATGGAAAGAACAACATCTGATAGGTTTAGCAACAGGGCAAAAACAATGAANAGACAACAATTAAATCACAACTTAGACTCATTAGAAAATGAATATTCTTTTTTTCAAAATAATTTCACTATTTCTTTTTTATCTACTAAACAAAATATACAGTCAAACAGAAAAAGTAAACAATATAAAAAACAGAAAGAAAAAATCAATATTCAAGAATCAATTAAATACTTTCAAAACTATCAAAACAAACAGGATGTTTTAAATAAAAAAATTAATAAATTCTATGTCGAATTACACAGAAAACTTACACTGCCATTTGCATGTATAATTATGTTAATTATTGGTGCCCCCATTGGAGCTATTATCAAGAAAGGTGGTTTTGGTTTACCTGTTGTTTTTTCAATATTTTTATTTTTGCTATATCATATATTATCTATTACTACTGAAAAAATGGTAAAAAAAGATTTATTAGAACCATTAGTTGGAATGTGGACATCAACAGTTATTATGTTAATCATTGGAATCATATTAATTGTGATTGTTAATAATAATTATTTTGAAAAAATATGGCNAAAAAAATACTAGTTATAGCAAATAAAATTGTTTTCCCGTCATTGGATGGTGNGGCATTAGCTATTCAAAAATTAGTTGAAAGTCTATCGCATAAAAAATATATCATTGATTTAATATGCATCTCGAAGAATAATAATACATCCTCAGTATTAAAAAATGAACTATTAATACAAGATATCAATCAAATAACATTTGAAAAGAATATGAAAATTAATTTCATGTCTTTTTTAAAAAGTATATTATATCAAANATCATATCAAGCAATTCGTTTTTATGATTTGAAGATTGCACAAGAAATTCAAAGAATGATTAATGAAAATGAATATCATGCTGTGATATTTGAAAGTATTTTCACAACTATATATTTTGATAATTTAAAATTTNTAAAAAATGAAAAAATTATCTTTAGAGCACATAATATAGAGCATAAAATCTGGGAAGATTTAGCACGAAATACAATAATTAAAAAAAGTCTTTTTTTATTACTTGCTCAACAAATAAAAAAAATGGAACATAGGATACCGAAATATGTAGATTACATATTTACCCTTTCTGATTCCGACCAAATATATTTTGAAAAAATATTTCCAAAAAAAACATTACAAATACCCGTCACATTTAATGTGGAAAATACAGATAATCTAAAAATAAAAAATAGTATTGCACATCTCGGTTCTATGGACTGGAAACCTAATATACAAGGTATTAATTGGTTTTTGAATTATGTTAAACCTAAATTGCAAAAAGAAGACATTAACATATATATAGCAGGTAAAAATATGCCAACTAAGTACTTTAAGCATCAAGACACTAAAACAATAATAGAAGGNAAGATAGATAATGCAAAAGAATATATAAAAAATAAAGAAATTATCTTCGTACCATTATTCTCAGGAAGTGGAATAAGAATTAAAATTTTAGAAGCAATGGCATTAGGCATTCCTGTTGTCAGCACAAGCAAAGGTGCAGAAGGCATCCCATATACAAATAAAAAAAATATATTAATTGCAAATAGTCCCTTAGAATTTAAAAAAGCAATATGTCTATTAATTAAGAATAAAAAGTTGGCTCAACAGATAGGCCATCAAGGTAAACAATTAATTCTTCNTCATTTTTCAAATGAGATTGTGATCAAGAAACTACGTCGTATTTTATGAAAGATATGAAAAGAAAAAAAATTATTATCATAACCTCAAGGTTCCCATTTCCATTAAATAAAGGAGATAAACTTCGCATTTATTATCAAATAAAATATCTATCTATTTATCACAACCTATATTTAATTTCACTTAATACTGAAGGAGTAATTGATATACAATACCGACAAGAATTAGAGAAATACTGTAAAGAAGTATATATTATTAATATTAATATTTTTACAAGACTAATCAATATTATATTAGCATTCTTCAAACAAGAACCATTACAAGTTGGTTATTTTTACTCTAAAAAAGCTCACGAAAAAATCAAGGATTTAATTCAACAAACAAATCCAGATTGGTGTTATGGTCAATTGATTCGAACAGCAAAATATATTAGTAATTATGATAATAATATNATAGACTATATGGATGCTTTCTCAAAAGGTGTAGAGAGAAGGATAAAAAAATTTCCAAAAATCATACAACCTTTAATTAAATATGAAGCTAGAATTATAAAAAATTACGAAATAAATATTTTTCGAAATTTTAAAAAACATTCTATCATTACAAAAAATGATCGAAATCATATTGCACATAAAGACTCTGAAAAAATTCAAATTATTCCTAATGGTGTAGACACCACCTATTTTAAACCAAGAAATAATATTTCGAAAAAATATGACATTGTATTCGTAGGTAATATGAATTATCCACCTAATATAGAAGCGGCTATATATATATGTCAAAAAATTAAACCTATAATAGACGAAAAATATAGAACATGTAAAATTTTAATTGGTGGTACTAATCCGAATAAAAAAATTCAAAAATTACAGAATGAAGATATCAAAGTATCTGGTTGGGTAAAAGACATAAGAACCGTCTATGATTCTGGACACATATTCGTCGCCCCAATGTTTATTGGGACTGGATTACAAAATAAACTTTTAGAGGCAATGGCTATGGGGCTACCATGTATAACGACCGAATTAGCAAATAAAGCACTTCTTGCTACTTCCTCTCAAATTATTATAGCAAACAATGAAATAGAATTCGCAGATGCTTGCATTAGTATTTTTAAAAACCAAGAAAAAGGAAATAATCTAAAAAACGAAGGGTTAAAATTTATTCAAGACAAGTATGATTGGAGTAAAATTAATAATAACTTAAATTTAATGTTTAAATAATCTCAAATGAAACAAAAATTAAATACCATCGCTGAAGCGATATTAGAAATTAAAAAAGGCAACATAGTGATTGTTGTAGATGATGAAAATCGAGAAAATGAAGGTGATTTTGTTGCGGCGGCAGAGAAAGTCAATCAAGAGATGATTAATTTTATGGCTACTCACGGCAGAGGATTAATTTGTGTGCCATTATTAGAAAAAAGATGTAATGAATTAAAATTAGATTTAATGGTCGGGAAAAATACCGATCCAATGAAAACACAGTTCACAATTTCTGTAGATAAAATAGGAAATGGATGTACTACCGGAATATCTGCATATGATAGGTCCGAAACTGTGAAAGCATTAGTAGATCCAAAAACACGTATAAATGACTTATCTCGTCCAGGTCATATTTTTCCTTTAAAAGCAATGAATGGTGGTGTGCTTAGAAGAGCTGGACACACAGAAGCTGCTATAGATTTAGCAAGATTAGCGAAATTAAAACCATGTGGATTAATTGTAGAAGTGATGAATAAAAATGGTACTATGGCAAAACTTAATGATCTGAGGAAAATAGCTAAAAAACATAACTTGAAAATTATTTCAATTGAAGATCTCATTGCATATAGACTTCAAAATGAATCATTAATTAAAAAAGAGGTGACTATAGATCTTCCAACAAAATTTGGAAAATTTAAACTAATTGGATACAGAGATGTGAATACAAATGAAGAACATTTAGCTATAACTAAAGGTAAATGGAAAGTAAATGAAGCAATTTTAACAAGAGTACACTCCTCTTGTTTTACTGGAGATATATTAGGGTCATTAAAATGTGATTGTGGTGATCAACTAGCATTAGCTTTACAACAAATAGAAAAAGAAGGTAAAGGAGTTGTGTTATATATGAATCAAGAAGGAAGGGGCATTGGTCTTATGAATAAATTAAAATCCTACAAACTACAACAAAAAGGACTTGATACAGTAGAAGCTAATTTAAAATTAGGATTTAAAATGGATGAAAGAGATTATGGTGTAGGTGCCCAAATCTTAAGGGACTTAGGAGTTTCTAAACTAAAATTATTAACAAATAACCCAACAAAAAAAGCAGGTTTAATTTCATATGGAATTGAAATTGTAAAAAATATTCCTATTGTTGGTGCAATTAATGTTTATAACAAAAAATACCTAGCAACAAAAAAGAAAAAAATGAAACATACAATTTAACAATTATTTATTCTTATCTTGAATAAACAATTCCTGAAAAGAATTAAATTGTTTTTTGAAAAATATACCAAAACCTTGCTCATAACCAAGTGACTCCGACAATGGATCATAATCTTGAGTTCTATTAAACACTCTTAGTTTAAATCTACCATCCTTAAAAAAATCATATTCAATATCTAAATCTCCCACAATATTTGCCTCAGACTGTTCAGGTGGAGTACCAACATTACCATTAATCACTACCCTGTCATCTAAAAATTTCTTGCTTACTGCTAATTCTACTTGCTGATAACTTAATGAATCTGTAGATCCTGGAATCCACTTAAATCCCAAATCAAAAGCATCAGTTGTTTGTGACAACCAATTAGATAACTGATTAGATAACAATTCTGTTCCAGTAGTAGCTAATGTATTACCTAAATAATCAATTGTTGGATCATTTTCAATCAGAAAACTGTTTGCAATGAGTAGATAAAGAAATTGTTCCAGTAGTTTTTGATCTGTATTAGTTATTGATTCAAGAGAAGTGTCTACTATTTGATCACTATTTAATATATCTATATCAAAATCAATATCTGGACTTAAAAGAGGACCTGTCATTTTCATTCTACATATTATTGGAGATTTTTTATCTCTATCATAATCAGGATTTAAAGGATTTAAAGAAGCCTGCACATTATATAATAAATTTAAATTAATCTGTGCATTATCAAGATTTCCGTTAAAACTAATTACTCCCCCTGTCTCTATTTCAAAACTTTTTGTAATGACATCTTGGAGTGTAAATAAGTAATTTCCTTTTTCAATTTGAAAATCGCCAAAAACTTCAAAATCACCCTGTTTATTAATTTGTAATAATAAATCCCCTTCACCATAACCCTTAATAACATCACCCAACTCCTCGTCAAAAATCAATTGTATTTCTGACTGACTATCTATTGATAGATTAAAATCCATATTAAATGCAGGCTTTTTTGTCTCAGAACTTAATATATTTGACTGAGTTGATTCATTGTTTATAAATTGAATAAATTTATTTTCTTTAACTTCTTTAGCTCCAGATAATGGAATCATAATAATTGAACCTTCTTTAGATGATCCATCAATATTTAACTCGATTTTATTAGGCTCTCCCTTAATAAACATATCACCTCTTAAAAACACATCACCATAATAATTCTCATTATCATATTCGTTAGTATTTAACGCATATAAACTATCTGATTGAACAAATAAGTCATAAGACATGTTTTTTAATGCAGAATGAGTAATATTTCCACTAAAATTGCCTGAAGTATTATATAAATTATCATAAAGTTTAAAGTTATCAATGATTATTTTTTCATTATCGAAATTTACAATTAAATCCTTGTTGTTTCCTGAGTAATAAGTGCCTAAATATGGTATTTTAAAATCAACACTTTTAATGTCAATTTTACCCAAAATATCATAGTCATTGATTGGTCCTTTTAGCTCAACAACTCCATGAGCATAACCAGTGAAATCTGAGATAGGCTTAATAAAGAAATTTATTATTTCTGCTGGAAAATCATTCATTTTTATATTAGCATAAATATTATTTGTTCCATCCAATGGGTGTTTTGCTAATAAACTCATAATATTTTTTTTGTTATAAATATACCCTTCACTATAAATAGAATCATTTGTTTCATTTGAATTATGACTTAATTTCAATTGACCCAATACAACATTATTAAGAGTGAATTGGTTAACTTCAAAATTTCCGGAGAAAATTGGAAATGACGATGTATTCAATAAAATATCACCATCTAATACTCCATCAAAAAATAAAGATCTCGTATTTAAAAAAGGATTAAAATAATTAATATTAAAATTTTTAAATGAAAAATCAATATAAGGGTTCTCATTAATCCATCCGTTTAAGCTTAGAGTTTGACTGCCTGTTTGTAAAGAAAAGTCTTTAAATGTGATACTATGGCTATTTAATGATAGTTTTGAATTAGGATTAACTATCCACGATTGATCAGCAAGTTGAATAATCGATTCTTTTGATAAACTCACATCGATATTATTATGACCATATAATAAGTCTCCCTTTAAAATACTTTTTCCCAGATTAGAAGAAGAATAACTCATCATAAAATTAGAAAGCTTGTTGTATTGAAGTAATGTGGAAAATGTAAAGTCTTTTATTGACACCTTATCAGATAATAGAATGTTATTAATTGAACATTGTATGTCTGAGATAGAATCTTTAGTCGTGGTAAGATTAATGTCAGTAAAACTTGTATTAAATATTTTAAGATAAGGCGTAGCTATATTAATAATAGGTGAATCTTGTTTGTTGTAATCAAGAGTACATGTCAACTCATCATCTAACTCAATGTAATTAAACAAAAGATCTGAAAATATAGATGCATAATTTAAATCCAACGTGAATTTAAATGGGGTAAGCTGACTATTTTTGATAAACTTGAAGATATTTTGATTATACATATCTCCTTCACAAAAACCGATATCAGAGTCCACAAAAAACTGACTCATATTGTTTTCGAAATTGATATAGAAAAAATCAATAGATTTAATAGTATCGTTTTTATTGTAACGGAAGTTTTTAAGCTTAATTTTTGGATTATTTTGTTGTAAAAAAGGAAATTGATTATCTGGAGTAACTAAACTAAAATCCTCAATAAGAAACTCTGTGGATATAAATCGAATTGAATCATTAATATTGTAGTGTAAATTGTTTAAATTTAATCTATTAATAAATCCTGACAGATTGGAAGAATGTATAACGCTCCTTGGATTAGATAAATTATTAACATTACATTGAGCAAATAAATTTAAATTTGGATCATTAATGCTAATATCATAAACTGTCGAATTATTGAAGCTATCATTTTTCAAAATAGAAATATTCCGATACTGATATTTATTAATAACTAGACTAGTAATATATGTCTGAACATTCAACAACTTATTGTGTTGAATATCGAAAATAAGTTTTGAATTTGTTTTACCAACTTTTTTATCATTAAACAATAAGCCAAGATCAAAATCTGTCACATCAAATGAGAACTGAGAATATTGATCTTTTGATGTATTAATATAAAACTCAATTAAACCATAATTAGATTCTAAAATGCCCTTATATAAAATAGAATCTATTNCATAAAAATCTATCTCACCNTCAATATTCACATTATCTAAATCATAGTANTCTGAAGAAANCATTGAAAGATCCTTCANATCAAGATTAGATTTNTAATNAGCAGAAATNAAATCCATTNTTTTTACCAAATCCATNTGTAAAGCACTATTACCCGACATAATNTCAANATTACAATTCACAGAATCTTGTCTAATTGAAATTGATGATTGAAAATTAATAGTATCATTACGCAGAGGTATTTTTAANTCATATAATTCAAATAANGGATCCATATGATTAAGTTGAGAATCNTGAACCTTTATATTTATCTCTTGACNATCAATTTGACAAGTAGCATGTAAAATAGAATTGTCNTGATTCAATTNCAGATTCATAATACNTAACCCATCTTCCTTAANNATCATTTGATCNATATTAATATCAANACTATCTATNAAGTTTGTATTATGNNTGATTATTAAATTCTCTACCTGAATCTCTGATAATAATATNTCTTGATTTAAAGAAGAAAGCNGTGAAAATACTGATTGAATATCATATTGNTAATTGTAATNTGAATTANTTACCTTGATTTTTGGAGAATTAAGATAGATTTGATNTATATTATTTTTTTTAAAAAAGAAGAGATCAAATAAATTTAAATCTATTATTATATCAGACAACACCAGGATTGTATCTTGAGTATTTTCTTGATTTTTTATTACATCTAAGTCTACNNACATCTTTTGACNAAAGACACTATACTCAAATTGATTCACTACGATATTAGTATTCTTTANAACTAGATTTTTATTTAAATAATTCGACAGAACAAAATTTTGAACATAAGAATTATTCAACAACAAAAATATAATTGATAACAAAAAGAGAANGNAAAATAATATTTTTTGTAGGTTTATAGTCAATGGATTATTATTATGTTNCATAAAGTTAATAAAGATATTATTATTTTAGGTATTGAATCATCATGTGATGACACATCTATTGCAGTATCAAAAAATAATCAAATATTATCAAACATTGTNTCGAATCAAGAAGTTCATGTGAAATATGGAGGAGTAGTGCCTGAACTTGCATCTAGAGAACATCANAAAAATATCATTCCTACAATATCTTTAGCNCTCAAGAAAGCAAATATNAAAAAAGAACAAATTGATGCTATTGCATTTACANGAGGACCTGGATTAATGGGNTCACTATTAGTCGGTGCATCATTTGCNAAAAGTTTNTCNTTATCTTTGAATAAACCATTAATNGAGATTAATCATATGGAGGCCCATGTTCTTGCTAACTGTATTGATCAAAACCCCCAATTCCCTTTTATATGCTTGACTGTNTCTGGAGGACATACGCAAATTGTATATGTNNAAANTATNCATCAAATTGAAGTCTTAGGCGAAACTCTGGANGATTCTGCTGGAGAAACATTTGATAAATGTGCGAAAATTTTAGGCTTAAAATANCCTGGTGGACCAGAAATNGANAAAAANGGATTAAATGGAAATAGATTAGCATTTACATTTACATTACCTNAAGTTGATGGACTGAATTTTAGCTTTAGTGGCTTAAAAACTAATTTTATACAATTAATTCAAAAAGAGAAAATGCATAATCAAGCTTTTATCAAAGAAAATATTAATGATTTATGTGCNTCNATTCAATATACTATTATTCAAATATTAATCNAAAAAATTAATATTGCTATTGAAAAGTATAAACCTAAAAATATTGCTATTTCAGGTGGCGTCTCTGCTAATGAANAGTTTAGAGACGCGATTAGAAAACTTGAANAAAAATACAAGCTAAAAGTTTTAATACCTAAAAAAGAGTACTCTACTGATAANGCTGCAATGATTGCAATAGCAGGGTATTATAAATATCAAAAAAAGGATTTTNCGANNTTATCNATCAATGTNAATTCAAGATACAAATTACAACAATATAGCAAGTAAAGAATATGNATAATGATGCTACNAGNAATTNTTAGANCTTATTTATACTGTAANTTNAGATCACGATTCCAATTAAATAAATTTCTAGTATTATTCAAATAATATATTAATCCTAATTCATGAGATGAATTGGAATATTCTCCTATTTCTCCATAATTAATATCAATATTATAAACAAATCCAAATTTACCATACTTAATACCAAACCCTGCTAATATCTCTTTGTTTGTTCTATATCCACACAGTAGGTAAAAAGAATCATTAAAGTCTGTTTTTATATTAAAGTCAAATTGAACTCCCGAATAAGCAGTACTACGCATCAATACTGTTTGCTCGACACCTATTTTAGAAGCATCATTAAAATAATGATATCCTACTAAAGCATAATAATGACGAACTAATTGGTTAGGTGTAGTATCATCAAAACTCGGAATTGTAGATGATTGAATTAAATTCAACACTGACACACCTGCAAATAAAAAATCACTATACATAAACATACCAAAATTCATATCAAAACTGATAGTTTTATCTGAGACATCTAATACAGGGTCATACGGATTATCTAAAGTGCCTGGAGTATTAGGGTTCACTTGGCTAGCATCATACAAATACTGATACGGAACCAAACCTAATCCCAAGGACATACTGTAGTCCAAAAAAAGTGGAAATTTAAATGAATAATCTAATTGTAAACCTGTAATTCTAATTGCACCTGTATTGTCTTGAAACAACAAACCACCTACACCATGTTGATCAGTTAAAGTATAATTACCAGATAAAGACAATGTTTTAATACCATCCGCAAAACCAACCCATTGATTTCTATTTGTTAAATTAATATGAGAAAGAGCACTTACTCCTGCAAAAGCAGGATTAATAACTATCGGATTGTACACATATTGATTATGTAAAGGTAATTGTTGACCACATGATAATATATGAATAAAAAGTACCGAACAAAAAAGACTTCTCTTGAGTTTATTTTGCAGTAGATTATTTAATACATCAATCATTTTTATTTGAAATTACAAATAGAGATTATAATATAATTACTTTTTTAAAATGAAAAAAACAATTATTAATTAAAAATCGATTTTTATTTGATTATTGTTAAACTCTGTATTCATTTCTATATCATTAAAATCTGTTTTTTTCGGATTACTGATAATAGAAATATTCTTAATAGCATATCTAGATAATTGATTGCCTAATGCATTAATACCCTTTATCGATATAAAATCTGTTGGATTAATAAATTCATCTTCTCTTGCATCTTTATTCCGCGGTTTTATGAATTCTAATTTTAAATTTAGATTATCATCTGAATAAGCTAACTCTAAATAACTACCCTTACTACTATCTATTATAGTATTTTTTTTATTTTTCAACGGAGCTATAAACCTCTTTATATAAAACTGTTTTTTATCACCATGAAAATACACAACAGTCACTGGTTTATTAGATGAATATTTTTCTAATAAAATAACATCTTCCGGAAAATGACTTGAAAGATCGTAAGAAACAAGTTCTAAATAACCAGAACCCGAAATAACTAAAATTTTATCATCAGCTGTGAACTCACCTAAATAATCTCCTCTACTTTCATCATTTAATCTAAAAATAGATTGGTCAAACCATATTTTTTTACCAGACAAAGTAGACACTCCTTTAGATTTTAATTCGACCCTGTTAATAGAATGATGAGTTACTAAATTACCCTTGACCATTCGATTTTTAATTAATACTTCAGCAAAATCTAGTTCCAATTTTAGTTTTTTTAATTTTGCTTTTGCTCTTAAAAGAACAGACACTATTTCAGCCTCACCATTCACATTCGCAGTAAAATATAAAACTGATGATTTTGTAGATTTTACTAATAAATACTGCTTATCTCTAGTAACACCTTTAACAGGAAATCTTTTGACGTAAGACTTATTAGTAATATTATCTCTATAAATCATATTATAAGTGGTTCTATCATCATTTTTCTTAAAAACCGAAACATGTATAATATCCTTCCCAACAAACGTTTTATTTTTAACTTTTGTTACCAACATAGTACCATCTGACTTAAAAATAATTAAATCATCAATATCAGAGCATTCACAAACAAACTCATCCTTGCGTAATGCTGTTCCTATAAAACCGTCTTTTCTGTTAACATATAATCTTTTATTAGCAATAGCTACCTTAGATGCAACAATTTTATCAAAAATTTTAATCTCTGTTCTTCGTTCTTTACCTAGACTATGTTCTTTTTTAATATTTTTGAAATAACTTATAGCGTACTCAATTAAGTTATCAATATGATCTTGTGTTTCCTTGATTAACTCTTCAACCTTATTAATTTTATCTTTTTCTTTATCTAAGTCATAGCGAGTAATTTTTTTAATCTTAATTTCTGTTAATTGTACTATATCCTCATTCGTTATTTTTCTAATTAAACCCTTTTCATATAGCAAAAGTGATTCATAAATAACCTTAATAACCCTCTCCCATGATTCAATTTCTTCAATTTTTCGATAAATTCTTTTTTCAATAAAAAGCTGCTCTAAAGTTAGGGTTTGCCATTTTTCTTGTAATTCTTTAAGCTTAATTTCTAATTCCTTTTTTAATAATACTTTTGTGTTTTCTGTAGAAATTTTTAAAATTTCACTTACACCTAAAAAAACTGGTTTTTCATTCAAAATAACGCACGAAAGAGGTGAAATAGATACTTGACAGTCTGTAAATGCATATAGTGCATCTATAGTTTTATCACTTGAAACACCAGAAGGTAAATAAATTAATATTTCAACATGCTCAGCTGTATTATCTTCAATTTTTTTAATTTTAATTTTACCTTTATCATTTGCTCTAATAATAGAATCAATTAAACTCGTAGTGGTAGTAGTAAATGGAATTTCACTAATTTTTAATATATTATTTTCTACAGAATGTACCTTAGCTCTTAAAAGTACTTTTCCACCTCTTTTTCCATCATTGTAATCAGTGAAATCTGCTATACCTCCAGTAGGAAAATCGGGAAGAACTCTCTTTCCTTTGCCTCGTAAAATAGAAATTGATGCATCTATAAGTTCTATAAAATTATGAGGCAATATTTTAGTAGATAGGCCAACTGCTATTCCTTCTGCACCTTGATTTAATAGAAGTGGGAATTTAATAGGTAAAATTAAAGGCTCCTTAGATCTACCATCATATGAATACTGCCATTCTGTAACTTTAGGACTAAAAACTACATCTAATGCAAATTTTGAAAGTCGAGCTTCAATATAACGTGCAGCGGCAGCTCGATCACCAGTTAATATGTTTCCCCAATTACCCTGCATATCAATTAATAATTCTTTTTGCCCTACTTTGACAAGCGCATCTCCTATAGATGCATCTCCATGAGGATGATATTTCATCGTGTTACCAATAATATTTGCAACCTTATGATATCTTCCATCATGCATTTCCCGTAAAGAATGTAGTATTCTTCGTTGAACAGGTTTTAAGCCATCAAGTATAAAAGGAACTGATCGTTCTAAAATGACATAAGAAGCATAATCTAAAAACCAATCCTGATACATTTCAGAGATAGGTTTTAATTTCACTAACTCATCATCATTGTCTGAAAAATTTACTATGTTATTATCTTCCTCAATCATCTATATTATCTGTTTCAATTTTTTCTTCGATTTGCAAATTATTAATAATAAATTCTTGTCTTGAAGGTGTATTTTTACCCATATAGAATTTTAATAAATCTTCAATAGTGGTATCAACCTTTAACATAACTGGATCCAAGCGCATATCATCACCTATAAATGCTTTGAATTCTGAAGGAGAAATCTCACCTAAACCTTTAAATCTAGTAATTTCTAATTTGCCTTTCAATATGTTTTCAGCATTTTGTTTCTCATTAATATCATAACAATAAATAGTTTTATGCTTGTTTCTTACACGAAATAAAGGAGTTTGTAAAATATATAAATGTTTTTCCTTAACTAAATCTGGGAAAAATTGAAGAAAGAATGTGATCAGCAATAATCTAATATGCATACCATCCACATCAGCATCGGTAGCAATAATAATATTATTATATCTTAGACCATCTAAACCGTCTTCAATATTTAATGCACTTTGTAATAAATTAAATTCCTCATTTTCATAAACAATACGCTTTGTTAAACCATATGAATTAAGTGGCTTTCCTTTTAAGCTAAAAACAGCCTGTGTTTGAACATCTCTTGATTTGGTAATCGACCCACTTGCAGAATCTCCCTCAGTAATAAAAATTGAAGTTTCTAATCTTCTATCTTGTTTGAGATTATTATAATGAATTTTACAATCTCTTAATTTTCTATTATGTAAATTGGCTTTTTTTGCTCTTTCTTTACTTATTTTTTTAATTCCTGCTAACTCTTTTCTTTCTTTTTCAGATTGTTGAATCTTTTTATGCAATAAATCTGAAGTTTCTTGATTTTTATGTAAAAAATTATCTAAACTTGTTTTGATAAATTCATTGATATATGTTCGAATAGTAGGTAGATCCCCTCCCATTTCCGAAGAACCAAGTTTTGTCTTTGTTTGTGATTCAAATACTGGCTCCATGACTTTTATGCTAATTGATGATATAATTGATTGTCTAATATCAGATGCATCATAATTTTTTTTATAAAATTCTCTTAATGTCTTTACAATACTTTCTCGTAAGGCAGCCTGATGAGTTCCTCCTTGTGTCGTATGTTGACCATTTACAAATGAAAAATAAGTTTCTCCATATTTTTGAGTAGAATGGCTTAACGCTATTTCAATATCTTCACCTTTTAAATGAATAATAGGATAAGCTAATTTCGAGTCTATATTAGATTTTAATAAATCTAGCAAACCATTTTCTGAAAAATATTTTTTACCATTATAAATAATCGATAGTCCTGGATTTAAGTAAACATAATTCCAAATCATATTAACAATGTAATCTTCTAAAAATCTATATTTACCAAATATGTTACTATCTGGAATAAATGATACCTTTGTTCCATTTCTCTGAGATGTTTCTATAATATCATCTTCTTCAATGATTACCCCTCTTTCAAATTCAATATTTTTTACTTTCCTATCTCTATGACTTTGAATTTTAAAATACTCAGACAAAGCATTTACAGCTTTTGTTCCAACACCATTTAACCCTACTGCCTTTTTAAAAGCTTTTGTATCATATTTCCCACCTGTATTGATTTTAGAAACACAATCAACAACCTTACCTAAAGGAATACCTCTACCATAATCCCTTATTACCACCTTTTGACCTCTAACACTAAGCTCAATAGTTCGACCAAAACCCATCACAAACTCATCCATAGAATTATCGAGAACCTCTTTGATTAAAACATATATACCATCATCATGAGAACTGCCATCCCCAATTTTCCCAATATACATACCAGGACGCATTCTAATGTGCTCCTTCCAATCTAAAGATTTGATACTATCCTCGGTATATTGATGTTTGACCATAAAATAATTCTATTAGAATTAAGATGTTAAATCTACAAAAGATTAAAAATTAACCCAATAAAGAAAATGTAAAACTTATTAACAATTATTCTTGAGGTAAATATTTTTTTTCAATCTATAAAATTTATTGTAAATTTTAGACATTGAATCTAAAATGAATAACATCACCATCACAAACTATATAATTTTTACCTTCAATAGATATTTTACCAGCCTCTCTACAAGCGTGCTCTGTTTTAAACTTGACTCTATTTTCAAAAGAAATAACTTCTGCTCTTATAAACCCTTTTTCAAAATCAGTATGAATAACTCCAGCAGCTTCGGGAGCTAGTGCTCCCTTTTTAATAGTCCATGCTCTAACTTCCTTCTCTCCTGCTGTAAAAAAAGTATGTAATCCTAATAGTGAATATGCCGCATTAATTATTTTATTAACTCCTGGCTCTTCTAGGCCTATTTCTTTTAAAAACTCTTCTCGATCATTCAAAGAGTCTAATTCATTAATATCTGCTTCAATTGCTGCTGATATAATCTGCATCTCTGATTGATCATTAACTATGGCCTCTTTTACCATCTCTGTATATTTATTACCATTAATAGAATTCTCATCTACATTACAAACATATAAGACTGGTTTCTTTGTTAATAAATTTAATGCTAATATGTATTCATCATCATCTAAACTCAAACTTCTTGCTGAGTTTCCCGATAAAATATGCTGATGGTATTTATTAATAACTTCTAATTCTTTTAAAGCATTCTTATCTCCTGAATTAGCTGTTCTTTTTAAACTGTCTCTCTTTTTTTCAAGAGTTTCTAAATCTTTCAATTGTAATTCTAACTCAACTGTTTCTTTATCATGTACCGGATTAATCAGACCATCAACATGNGTNACATTNGNATCTTCAAAACATCTTANAACATGAATAATAGCATGTGTTTCTCTTATATTAGCTAAAAACTTATTTCCTAANCCTTCACCTTTNCTAGCNCCTTTTACAAGTCCTGCTATATCNACAATTTCAACTATAGCAGACTGNGTGTTTTGTGGNTTAATNANNGATNTGAGTTGAGTTAANCGNTTATCAGGCACAGGAATAATNCCTATATTAGGCTCAATTGTAGCNAATGGATAATTAGCAGCCAATGCTTTTGCNTTAGATAANCAATTAAATAATGTCGATTTACCAACATTCGGAAGACCAACTATACCACATTTCATAACACTAATATTTAAAAATTGGAAATTCTCTCATTTGTTTATTTATTTTTTTAGATAAANNANTAAANGTTTTGTNNTTTTTATATAAAAAAATTGCCTCATCTATATGNGTANCTAATGAGTCCATATCTGCTTCTNTCATACCACGAGTAGTAACTGCTGCAGTACCTATCCTTATTCCAGAAGTGACAAATGGAGATTTATCATCAAAAGGAACCATGTTTTTATTAACAGTAATATCNGCTTNTCCTAATGCATATTCAGCATCTTTTCCAGTGATATTTTTAGACCTTAAATCTATTAAAAAGCAATGATTATCTGTACCATTAGATACAATATTGTAACCTAANCTTAATAAANCANNAGCTAATTTATTTGCATTTTTTTGGACCTGNATCATATAATAAAAAAAATCATCTTNCAAAGCTTCACCAAANGCAACAGCCTTTGCAGCAATAATATGTTCAAGAGGTCCTCCTTGAGAACCAGGAAAAACAGCAGAATTTAGAANTGTTGACATCNTCTTCNTNTCACCTTTATTATTTNTATAGCCAAANGGATTTTCATAATCTTTTCCCATCATNATCACACCTCCTCTTGGACCTCGNAATGTTTTATGAGTAGTTGAAGTNACTATATGACAATACTGTAAAGGNTCNTTCAATAAGCCTTTTGCNATTAAACCCGCAGGATGAGAAATATCAGCNAANAAAATTGCACCAACNTCATCTGCTACCTTTCTNAAAAACTGATAATCCCAATCTCTTGAATATGCAGAAGCNCCACATATAATCATNTTTGGCTTCTCTTTTAATGCTGTTAAACGCATNTTTTCGTAATCAATAAGACCNGTTTCTTTAGATACTCCATAAAACGTAGTATTATATAATTNACCNGANAAATTNACCGGAGANCCGTGTGTTANATGTCCACCATGAGCNAAATCAAAACCTAACAATTTATCTCCTGGTTTTAAACAAGCNAAATANACTGCNCTATTAGCCTGTGAACCTGAATGAGGTTGCACATTTGCATATTCNGCATTAAATAATAATTTNAACCTTTGAATCGCTAATTCTTCAACTTCATCTACAACTTCACAACCACCATAATATCGTTTATGAGGNTAACCTTCNGCATATTTNTTNGTTAANATTGATCCTGCTGCTNCTAANACATTATCACTAACATAATTTTCAGAAGCGATTAATTCAATACCATCAATTTGTCTTNTTTTTTTCTTTTTTAATTAATTCAAAAANAACTTTATCTAAGTTTTTCATAATTTANATCATTCAAATAAAAAAATAAATATATTTATTTTAAATAAAAAAACANACACAATGATAAAAGCAAATGATAAAACAAGAAAATCTTGGATTCATTATGAGAANNATTCAGANTTTCCAATACAAAACATACCNTTTGGAGTATTTACNACTAAAANNAAAGNNATCCACATTGGAACAATTATTGGNGATACTGNAATTAGTTTATCTAACTTAGAAAAGTTAGGTTATTTTGANNCTATAAATTTANNAAANAATACATTTCAAGGTNATACTCTAAATAAGTTTTTANAACAACGAAAAAATATATGGCGAGAAGTTAGAGATANAATAGCTATATTATTTGATGAAAAAAATNCAGAATTACAAAATAANGATCANGACAAACANCANATCNTNTTTAANNTAAAAAATANACAGAACTTAATGCCTGTTAAAATTGGNAACTANACAGATTTTTATTCAAGTAAAGATCATGCAATGAATGTTGGTAAAATGTTTAGAGATCCTGATAATGCACTATTACCAAACTGGCTTCACATACCAGTTGGTTACCATGGTCGTGCTTCNTCAATTGTTNTTTCAGGNACTNANATAAAGAGACCTTCTGGNCAAATATTACCGAAAAATGCTAAAGANCCNATTTTTTCTAAATCTAAGCTATTAGATTTTGAACTAGAAATGGCTTTTNTCACAGGAGANGGTAAAGAACTAGGAGAAGTGATATCAACAAAAGAAGCTGAAGATTATATTTTTGGATTATGTTTATTTAATGANTGGTCCGCTAGAGATATTCAAAAATTTGAATATGTCCCTTTAGGTCCATTCCTGGGNAAAAGTTTTGCCTCTAGTATATCTCCNTGGATTGTGACTCTAGATGCTTTAGAAAATTTTAAGATAAAAGGCGAAACACAAACTCCTAAAGTAGCTGAATANTTACAATATAACGGCCCTAAAAATTATAACATTTCGCTTGAAGTATTTATTAAAACTGTTGAAGGAGTAAACACTAAAGTATCCACATCTAACTTTAAATATATGTATTGGAATATGTGTCAACAATTAGCACACCATACAATTAACGGATGCAATATTCAAGCAGTAGACATGATGGCTTCCGGGACAATTTCAGGCCCTAAACCGAGTCAATACGGATCTATGTTAGAATTGTGTTGGGGAGGCACAAAAGAAGTTCAATTGACAAATAATGAAACACGAAAGTTTTTAATGGATAATGACACTGTTATTATGAAAGGTTTTTCCATCGATGAAAATATAAAAATAGGATTTGGTCAAGTGGAAAATAAAATCATAGGATAAATATATGATTTCAAAGTACATTAAATTATTTACTAAATTTAGGTGATGTGTATAAAATATTAAGAAGAGATGGTTGAAAAAAATACTGACGAAATAGAAAGAAAAAATATTATTAATGAATACAGATCTCTTATTCGTGCAATAACAAAAAAAACGACTAGCGAAGAAAAAAGAAACATAAGAAAAGCGTTTAATCTTGCTGTTGATGCACATAAAAATGCACGAAGAAAATCTGGTAAATTATATATTAGTCACCCTATCTCTGTTGCAAAAATTATTGCAAATGACATTGGTTTAGGTTCAAAATCTATTATCTGTAGTTTATTACATGATGTAGTCGAAGATACTTCTATTACATTAGAAGATATCAGAAAAGAATTTGGATCAGAAGTTGCTTTAATTATTGATGGCTTAACAAAAATATCTGGAGTAGTTGAAGCAGATGTTTCATTACAAGCGGAAAATTTTAGAAAAATGATTTTAACTATCTCAAATGATATTAGAGTGGTTTTAATCAAAATTGCAGATAGATTAGATAATATGCGAACCTTAGAATATCTAACACAAAAAAAACAAGAACGCATAGCATCAGAAACACTCTATTTATATGCTCCTCTTGCTCATAGACTCGGTTTATACTCCATTAAAACTGAATTAGAAGATTTGAGTTTAAAGTATACTGATCCTACAATTTATTTTAGTATCTCTAATAAATTGAATGAAACAAAAGATAATAGAGAAAAATATATTAAAAAATTTACACGTCCAATAAAAGATAAATTAAAACTTGAAAATATTAAATGCTCTATTAAAGGTAGACCGAAATCAATTTTTTCAATTAGAAAAAAAATGATTGAAAAAGAAATTGATTTCGAAGAAGTATTTGACAAATTTGCTATTCGAATTATTATTGATTGTCCGAAAAACAAAGAAAAAGAATTATGCTGGAAAGTATATTCAATTGTTACCGACTTTTACAAACCTAACCCGGACAGATTACGAGACTGGATTTCTAACGTGAAATTAAATGGTTATGAATCATTACATACAACTGTTATGGGTATGGATGGTTCTTGGGTGGAAGTTCAAATCAGAACAGAAAGAATGGATGAAATAGCAGAAAAAGGTTATGCAGCACACTGGAAATACAAACAAAACAAACACCAAAGTAATAAAATTCAAGAAAATCTAGATGATTGGATTAATCGAATTCGTGATACTTTAGAATATGATAAAACAACAGCTATCGAATTTGTTGATGATTTTAAATTACATCTTTTTTCAGAAGAAATATTTGTCTTTTCTCCAACTGGAGATTTAGTAACATTACCAAATGGAGCAACATCTCTTGATTTTGCTTTTCAGATACATACAGATCTTGGAAAAAGCTGTTTAGGAACAAAAGTAAATGGCAAATTAGTTCCTCTCAGTCATAAACTGAAAAGTGGTGATCAAATTGAGATAATAAGCTCAAGAAAACAAACACCAAAAGAAGACTGGTTAGATTTTGTAATCACAACAAAAGCAAGAAATAAAATTAAAAACTCATTAAAACAAGAAAGAAAAGAGATTGCAAAAAATGGAAAAGAAACTTTAATGAGAAAATTAAAACACTTAAAAATACAATTTACAGAATCTGTAGTCAATGAACTTCAAATATATTTTGAGCTTAATGATAGTTTAGAATTATTCTATAGAGTAGGTACTGGTACGATTACCAATGAACAACTAAAAGAATTTAAAGGAACTAGGGATAGTTGGTACGATTTTATCAAGTCTAAGTTTATTAAAAAACGAAAACCAAATAAAGTACATGTAAATAAAAATGTTCAGAATAAATTATTAGTTTTTGGTGAAGAGGAAGAGGTTTTAGATTATAAGATTGCAACATGTTGTCAACCAATTTCTGGAGATAAAGTGTTTGGTTTTGTAACTATTAAAGAAGGAATTAAAATACATGCTGTTAGTTGTCCAAATTCAATTCGATTAAGAACAAATTTTTCATACCGAATCATAAGTTGCAAATGGAAAAGTGTGCAGAATATAGAATTTGATGCATTAATTGAAATTAAAGGCATTGACTCAGTAGGACTTGTAAGTAAAATTACCAATATTATTTCAAGTCACATGAATGTTAATATGAAATTGGTTAATTTTAATACTGATGATGGATTATTCTATGGAAAAATACACTTATCTGTCAAAAATAACACTCAATTAAAAAAAGTAATTGCACAAATTTTGAAAATAGAGGGAGTAGAACACGTAAATAGATTACATGAATAATTTAGATATTATAAATTATGAAACAAAAAGAATTATTAAATAAATATCTTGTAGATAATAATTTAAGACAAACACCTGAAAGATATATCATACTAAAATATATTTATCAAACATCCAGGCATTTCGATATAGACTTTTTATATAATTGTATTAATAAAAAAGAAAAAATAAGTAAAGCAACGATTTATAATAATCTTGAAATTTTATCAAAAGCTAAATTGATAAAAAAAAGTAGCTTTAATGATAGTAAAATACTATATGAAAAATCTTTAAACAAAAAACAACATGACCATCTGATATGCAATACATGTGGTGAAATTTTTGAATTTTGCGATCCAAGAATTAAAAATATTTTAGATGGTATAGAAAAAATGACTAATTTTCAAGTGCAAAGCCATTCACTAAATGTGTATGGACAATGTAAAGATAAAAAATGTAATATATGAATTTAGTAGATGTTTTATTAGGCTTACAATGGGGTGATGAAGGAAAAGGCAAGATTGTAGATTTTATAAGTAAAAAATATGATTTAATAGGACGATTTCAAGGAGGCCCTAATGCTGGACATACTATAATTTTTAATAATCAAAAATTTGTATTACATACTATTCCTTCTGGGATATTTAATCAAAAAGTTCAAAATATCATTGGTAATGGGGTAGTTATCGATCCAGTCACATTGTGTGCAGAATTAGATATGTTAGAAAAGATGGGGGTTGATTATACAAATAACTTGTATATATCAAGAAAAGCACACCTTATTATTCCAACTCACAAACATTTAGATGCCGCCTCCGAAATTGCAAAAGGTAAAAATAAAATTGGTTCAACACTAAGAGGAATTACACCAACATATATGGATAAAACTGGAAGAAATGGATTACGCATAGGTGACTGTGAACTTGATGATTTTGAAACAAAATTTAATAATTTAATTAATAAACATAAACAGCTTCTGACCCACTACAATTATAAAACTGATTTTGCGGATGATATTGAATTATGGTTTAAATCAATTAAAAAAATTAAAACAATTCCTTTCATAAATAGTGAATATGTTTTAAACGATGCCTTGTCAAAGAGCAAAAAGATTTTAGCTGAAGGTGCTCAAGGGACCTTATTAGATATAGATTTTGGAACATATCCATTTGTTACATCATCAAACACCATTTCATCTGGTGCATGTAATGGGTTAGGTATAGCACCTAATACAATCAATAATGTGATTGGTATTTTTAAAGCATATTGCACCAGAGTTGGATCTGGTCCTTTTCCTACAGAAATTAATAATGAAATTGGAAAAATGATAGCAGAAAAAGGCAATGAATTTGGTTCTACTACTGGTAGAGCTAGTAGATGTGGATGGATTGATTTGCCTGCATTAAAATATGCAATCCAAATTAATGGAGTAACTGAATTAAGTATGATGAAAGCTGATGTATTAAGTGGATTTGAATATATACATATATGCACTGGCTATAAATATATGGGAAAAGAAATTCAGTATTTACCCTATAGTCTAGATACTAATTGCATTGAACCAATATATATTAAAATGAAGGGATGGAAAGAAGATATTTCAAAATTAAACTCAGCAGATAAATTTCCAACAGAATTCTCTGATTACATTAATTTTTTAGAAAAAAAATTAAACAAACCTATATCTATTATATCTGTTGGTCCTGATAGAAAACAAACAATATTTAGATGAAAAATATTGTTAGTATAAAACCTATATATAAGTACTTAATACTCTTTTTTTTTTGTCAGAATGTTCTTTCTCAAAATCCGGTAAATATTCTTCAATCCAATACATTAGATCAACTGTTAATTCATGACACGATATTTCAAAAATTCTCTGGTAATGTGATAGTGGAATATGAAGATTTTAAAATTATCTGCGATACAATTCTTATTGATGAGTATAAAGAAGCTATAAGAGGTTGGGGTAATGTGAATATTGCTAATGATACCATTGAATTTCAAACAGACTCAATTAATATCAAACAATTCCAAAGTATTATTTTTTTATATAAAAATACTACAATAAAAATGGATGATATGATAATTTATGGCGATGAATTAGAATATAATTATGAGATAAATGAAATAAGTTATGTTAATGGCGGACATGTGAAAACTCAAGATTATGACATCAAAAGTCAACAGTTTAGCCATCTAATCAATGAGAACACTTCAAGATTTCAACAGCTAGTCAATGTAACAGCAAATGAGTATCAAATATTAACAGAAAATCTAATTTATAGAGATGAATTAATGAGTTTTTTTGGGACAACATCGATTAAAAATTTAGATTTTTTGATTAATTGTAATGAAGGATTATTTAAAAAAGATGTTGTTTTAAAAATATATAATCAAGAAACAATAGATGCTAATCAAAGAAAAATTCAATCTGATACATTATTAGTAGATATTAAAAATAATGTGAATTACTTTAATAGAAATGTTAATATTGTCATAAATCAAGAAACCCATATTAGAGGAGATAATTTTACACAAAGAAATTCGTTTTCAACTATATATAATGATTGCTATATTAAATTAATAAATCCGCAAGATTCAATAATAATACATGGAGATACAATCAAAATAAATGATCAAAAAGAAGAGTTAGAAGTTATCAATAACGTAATTATTGAAGGAAAAGATTTAGAGGGAGGGTGTGTTAACATGAAATTTAAAGAGAACTACACAGATATACATATGCATCACAATCCTGTTTTATGGTTTAATGATACACAAGTAACAGGTGATNAANTTCNATNATATATAAAACACAATCAATTAGACAGTATATATATACCTCGTAATCCATTTGTAGTATCACCTTATGATTCACCAACATATTATAATCAAATCATAGGTAAGGTTCTATTTGGTAAATTTCATGAAAATAATATCAAATATGTTAACATTGAAGGCAATAGTAAAATGAAATACTTCGAAAACAATAAACAAAAAAAATCAATAATAGGATTAAATAATATTGAAGCAGGGAATATTCGATTACTATTTATAAACAATAAGGTAAACCAAATGTCATCTTTTAATCAAATTGAATCTAATTATATAGAGCTAGATGTAACTCACAATATGAAAAAAAATAGTGAATTACTCTATTTTAATGACTTTAAACTGGTTGAAAGATTACGAAAATAAAAAAAACTCAATCAACACTTTTAATAAATTTACAGATTAAAGAATCATTTTAATTCAATGTTTTCAGTGAAAAACACGTAATAAATTGATAAAAAAGTTTTTGTTTAATTTTTTTAACATATATTTGTACCTGTTAACTAAGAAAATTATATAATTATTATTACTATGAAAAAGTTTATTTTAATGTTTGCAACTTTATGTTTTATAACATTTTCTGCAAACTCTCAAACAAAAAAAGGAACTGTACTTTTAGGTGCAGGTAGTGAGTTTTCTCAAACTGAATGGACTCAGTGGATGATAACTCCTAAAATTGGATACTTTATCCAAGACGGTTTAGCAATTGGTGCTGAAGTACATTTCGATACTGACGATGAGTATTTCCCATCTTTCCCTGGAACGGTAAGTGGTGTTGATACAGATGGTGATGGAATCGATGATAGCTGGGTGTCAAACAACGATGGTCACTCTGACTATACTCTTACTAGTAATGTAAGTAAATTTGGTGTTTTTGCAAGATACTATGCTGCACGAAATTTATTTATGGAAGTAAGTTTAAGTAGTATGACTACTCGACATGAGTCTTGGGAAAAGATTGTAACTATTAACACTCAAAATCCATTAGCTCCACCTGTATCTGTGGACGCTGTTGTTCAAGAAAGAACTTCTTCGAATAATGTTAGATTTGGAATGGGTTACACATTGGTTTGGAGAGAGCATTTTGCTGTTGAACCATATGTTCATTTGGATTTAATTGTTGATGGTGAAAGAGTAGCTGCAGTTACTAATGAAACTACAGACCTTTCAGGTACTGAGTTTATTGGTGGTGTAAACTTTAGCTTATTCTTTTAATTAGAATACAATAAACTACAATTAAAAAAAGGGCTCATTTGAGCCCTTTTTTTTTGAACCTATTTCTACAATTATTAGCGCTGAAGACTCATCCACATATCTAATGGCTGAATCNAGATATCTGTACTCTTGATAATAGAATTATTAAACACATAGATGTCATTATGTTGTTTGTCCGAAAATATATTTATAAATTCTTTATAAGATGAAAAACGTATTGTTAAGTTATTAATCTCATTAACTAGATTGATCGATGTGTCGGATAATGAAAAATATCCTATTTGTAATCTATTAAATAAATTTATTGAAATTTCGGACTCAATTAACTTGATTTCTTTCATCAAAGAATCAATAGAACAACCAGATATATTAGGTTCATAAGTTGATATGATAATAAAATGACGATGTAAGGTTAATAACTCTGGTTTTATTTGTTTAGTGTGAGAAGACCAACTTGGGAAAAACTCATTGTTTAATTTTTTTTTTATATAATTTAGGTGTTCATCTGACATTGGAATTACAGACTGAAAAATGAAAATTCGACTATCATCTTGACTAGATAAGAATTTTGAAACTTGCATATTATAATTTTTCTGATTGCACAATTAATTCTGCTATATCTAAAACCTCCACTTTTCCTTCAGCTAAATTCTTTACACCATCACCCATCATTGTGTTACAAAAAGGGCACGCAGTAGCTATTAAACTAGCTTGTGTAGATAAAGCTTCTCTTGTTCTGTTGATATTAATGTCTTCTGCGCCTTTCTCGGGCTCTTTAAACATTTGAGCTCCTCCCGCACCACAACAAAATGATGTTTTCTTAGATCGTGGCATTTCAATTAATTTCAAACCAATCAT